>JBCBZW010000026.1 GCA_039815145.1 Pseudomonadota bacterium | reverse complement strand
GTCCTCGGCACCGTCGAAAGGCTAGCCCCATTCTTCGGCAGCACGCTCACCGGCAAGTACGGTGTTGCCAACTGGTCCAAGGCCTGGGATCCAGCCAGTAAGTCCCTCAAATTGGATGTAGACTTGGCAGGCCTCGATACCGCGTTGGCCAGCCTCAGGGATCACTAGCAGTCTGTTGGCCTGCCCCAGGCGAGTGCGCGACAAGGCGGAAATCGACAAAAGCGGAGTGTACGGGCAGCACACGAGCATTTTGAATCGACTTCCAACGCCGGATCGTGCCGCTTGAGGCCTTCAACGGGCTGCTAGTTTGTGGTGCCGCTGACGATTGCCCTCAGCTGATCCCCGAGCGCGATCGGCAGGCCCGCGTCGGAGCAGCTCCAGGCGCCGGTCTCGCCCAGTGGCCGCGGCAGTGTGTCCACCCCCTGGGTAAGGTTGCGGCACAGGAGGCGGGCGTTGCCCTCGAAGCCGCCGGACTCACCGACGAATCGGTCACCGGCGGACCGTCCGTCTACTATGACTTGTACGTTATCGCCCACGTTGGCCGCGACGCCGATCTCGCCGCAGTTAAAGCGGAAAAAACCAGGTTGATCCGCCGGGGTCACGATGGCTTCCTGGGGATCTGTGCGATTGAGGCAGGCAGCGAAGAACGTTCTGACGCCCGCCACGGTAGTGCTGAGGAAGGACCCCACCTCGCCGATCTGAAACAGATTGAACACTGGGGCGAAGGGCTCGGTGGTGCCAAACAGCACGTAGGTACGCCCGGCGTTGGTGCGCCCGCCTGCATCCGCGCCGAAGGCACCGACCAGCAGGTCGTCGATCCCGTCACCGTTCACATCACCGGCCTCACCCACCTGGCGGCCGGCGAAGTCCGAAGCGGCTGCGCCGTCGATGGCGAACCCGGCGCTGCCATCGCCTTCCACGATGGATGAGAGTTCGATCTCAGCGGGGAAGCCATCGTCGCGACCGAATATCACGTAGCTCTGTCCCGAGAGGCGCAGGTCATTCGGGCTCGCCATGTGTGCGCCTACGATCAGGTCCTCTATGCCATCGTGGTTTAGGTCACCAGCCATTCCCACTGCCGTGCCTACTCCATCGTCTTCGTTTATGCCGTTCAGTGCGAACCCTAGGCTACCGTCACCGCTAACTAGCTCGCTCAGTTCTGTCCTGGGCGGGAAGCCCTCGCTGCGGCCGAAGAGGACGAAGGCGGCGCCCGCCTCGTTTCGACCGCCCGGCTTGGCGTCTGGGGCACCGATGATGATGTCGTCAACGCCGTCGCCGTTGAAGTCGCCGCCGCCTCCTATGGCGTATCCCGAGCGATTTCCGCAAGCTGCCCCCAGCACCACGAAGCCTTCACTCCCATCGCCGTCGGTAAAGCTGCTGATGTCCACGGGCTCTGAGACGCCATCTGCTCGGCCTAGCACCACATAGGTGAGGCCTTGCGCGTTTCCGCATACCTCGATGGTGGCATCGAAGGCGCTTACCATCACCTCGTCGTAGCCGTCGCCATTCAAGTCGCCCGCGGAACTGGCCGCGAGCAGAGCATTGGACCGGGGCTTGAAGCCGACGATGGGGAACCCCTGGGCAGGAGACAGCGTACCTACGTTTAGGGTGGCGCCTAGTGGCTGATCAGTGCCAAACACCACGTAGGCTTCGCCGTCCTCGCCGGCGTTGCGCGCCGTGATCAGAAGGTCGTCGAAGCCATCGCCGTTGACATCGCCCGCGGCGGCGACAGCGGTACCTACGGCGTCGCCTACCTCCTCGCCACGCAGGAGCACGCCCGCAGCTCCTAGGGCGGCCACTTCGATGGACGGTGGGAATTCCGGTGCGCCAAAGATCAGGTAGACCTCACCGTAGGCCCCCGCATACCCCGCGCCGACCATGAAATCGTCTAACCCGTCACCGTTGAAATCACCTACCCCGCTAACGCTCCGTCCGATCGTGTCATATGCCTGTGCGCCGATGAGCGCAAAGCCCAGGGTGCCGTCGCCGGAGGCCAGATCGGAGAGCTCTATCGACTCAGGCAGGCCATCGTCGTTGCCGAAGACCACGTAGCTGGCGCCGGAGAAGGGTCCGGCGTCCGGGGCACCGATGAGCACATCGTCTAAGCCGTCGCCGTTGATATCACCGATACCGCTAGCCGCGTAGCCAGCCCTGTCCATGGTGCCTACACCATTCATCACAAACCCGTCTCTCACGGCTGCTGCGTGGGGTGTTGCGTCAGGCTGGGCCGCGGCCGGCGCCCCGGCCATCAACCAGGTGCCTAACGCCATAGGGGTGAAGATTGCGCGAACAGCTTGACGTGTAGCGGCGTCAAGCGAGGTCGTTTTGTTTGTTATATTTCTCATTAGTCCGATAACGGCGCTTACGCGGGAACCTAAATGGTAAGGTGAAACGCTGAGGTGTGTCGCCCCATGGGCACTTTCGCCTGAATATGTTCAGTGTCGAGGGCAGGGCTGGGAGGGGGGCTACGACCGCGCAGGCAAAGTTACCTCCGTGACGGCACACTAGAAAGACACTCTGTGTCTTCGCCACTGGCTAGCCGCAATGGACAGGCCCGGTTCGCCGCTTGGCACTAGGCCAGAACGGGGTCGGCGCTAGCGATCAGCCGGGAGCTACGCGCAGTTCACGATGCGCTGCTGAGACGCGCTGCGCCCGACGAGCCGGTCCCTAGCGCAGGAGGAACCCTGAGCGGAACGGATCCTGCGGGTCGATCACCCACTGCGTCGCGCCGATGACCCAGGCGCGGCCTTCCACCTCCGGGACGATCTGGGGCCCCGGCTCATCGGCACGATCTTGTTCCTCCGCGATCCGACAGTAAAAGCGGCTACCTAGAATGCTCTCGATGCCGACCGTCTCGCCCACGGTGATCTGTTCCCGCGCACGCAGCAGCGCGAGGCGCCCGCTGACGCCCGTGCCGGTCGGGCTTCGATCCACCTCGCCGTCGGCGAAGACGCACACGTGGCGCGAATGATGGCGGAGGTCGCTGGCGGGGCCAGTGAAGATAGTACCGTACAGAAACGATAGGTCCTCACCTGCTGGATGCCTCGGCGGGTCCGCCGCCTGCACGGCCTCCTTGATCGCGCGGCCCATCTTGATGAGGCGTTGGGTCGAGGCCGGCTCGAGGGTGAGGCCGAGGGCATCGGCGTCAACGTAGGCGTAGAAGGCGCCGCCGAACGCCACGTCGTAGGACACGGCGCCCACACCCGGTACGCGGATCTCTCCGTCCAAGCTCACGACCCACGAGGGAACGTTCTGAAAGGATACCGCTTGTACGGCGCCCGTTTCCTGATCGAGCTTGACCGTGGCCCGCACCGGACCCGCAGGCGTATCCATCACCATGGTGGTGACCGGGCGCACGACGGGCACCAGGCCGAGTTCCACTGCCACCCGCGCCATCGCCAGCACGCCGTGGCCGCACATGGTCGAGTAGCCCTCGTTGTGGGTGAACAGCACGCCGAAGTCCGATCCCTCACGCTCGGCGGGCACGACGATGCAGCCGTACATGTCGGCGTGGCCGCGGGGTTCCCACATCAGGGCCCGGCGCAGGTCATCGAGGCGGTCGTGCGCGTCGCGCCGGCGCGCGAGGATCGTGTCGCCGCGCAAGTCTTCGAAGCCCGACAGGATGATGCGAAGGGGTTCGCCCTCCGTGTGGGCCTCCACGCAGTGGAAGGTCTTGGCGCCGGTGGGCGGGGGCGGGATGAGGTCTGGGCGTGGCGCGGCGGGATCCATCGGAGTCTCTCTCGGGCGGTGGCGACCGCCTAGTACCCTACGTCGCCCGGTGAGCCTGGGAAAGCGCTCGGCCGATCGCGGCGAGCGCTCGATCGGTCGCAAGCGGCACGTGCAGACGGCGTCACGGGCGCGAGCGCACGCTACGCTCGGCGCAATCAACGCCGCTTGGAGAGCCATCAGATGCGACTCACCTTCCGACACACCCTCATAGGCCTCGTGTGCTGGTGCGCGTTCCCAGCGAACGCCCTGGCGGATCCACTCCCGAGTTCGAGCCACCACCTGAGCCAGGTGGAAGCCATCATCGCTGCGGTGAACGCCCGGGACGCCGATGCCTACGTCGCCGTCTTCGCCGCGGATGCCCAGGTCCACATGTTCCGCGGCGAGCGGCGCATCGATGGCCGTGACGCCCTGCGTGAGAACCGCGCCCGACACTTCGCGCGCTTCCCCGAGGTGCGCAACGAACTCGTGCACCTGGTGGCGATCGACGATCGCGTCGTCATGCACGATCGGGTCAAGCTCACGTCACAGCAGCGATCGTGGACCGACATCGTCGAAGTCTTCACCTTCGAGGGCGGTAAGATCGTGCGCGTAGATGTGCTGCAACCAAGCGGTCTGTTCACTCAGGCACAGGAGTAGCGGGCAGGTCACCCAGGCTGCAAGCGAGCGGGCATTCCCTGGGGTGAGTTCCAGACCCACAGCGACGCCGACCGCATCGCTGGTGAGGTAGCGCGGGTGTCAATTACACTCCAACGAAGGTTCCCTTAGCTTCCGAGTCAATGTGACGATGACTTCACGGCGTATGTGTCTAGCACTCCTGGCCTTATCCACCCTCGCGCTCAGCGCATGCGGCGGAGGCGACGGCGGCAGTGCGGCACCGGCGCCGCCCGAGGTCGCCACGCCACCGCCGGTTTCTGCCCCGCCCACACCCGATGTGTTGCTGAGCGACAACCAGTTGCAAACCGGCGCGGATACCAACGCGGCCCGCGTGGACGACGACGCTGCCGCCTGGTTTGCGGCAAACGCGAAGACCGTGCGCTCGCTGACCGTCGACGACGACTTCTCGGATCTTGACTTCCTCTCTGGCGTCCTCGAGTCGAAGCGCCTGGTTGCCCTCGGCGAGAGTAGCCACGGCGTCAAGCAGTTTTCTCAAGCGAAGGTGCGCTTGATCAAGTACCTGCACGAAGCCCTCGGCTTCAACCTCCTCGCCTTCGAAGGGGGATTATTCGATTGCGAGTATGCCCAGGGCATTCTCGAACGCGGCCTGGCGCGCGACGCTATGAACAGCTGCCTGTTCAGCGTCTGGCAGACGGCAGAGCTACGCGAACTCTTCGACTACCTGGTGTCCACCCAGTCCACGGCGACGCCCCTGCGTATCACGGGCTTCGACGTTCAGTTCAGCGGCGTGAACAGCGGTGAACGACCCGCCGAACTGGAGGCCATGGTGGGCAAGGTATCGCCCGCCTACGCCGATGAAGTGATCGAGCTCGAACAGCGCTTCTTCAATGCTATCGGCGCTGCTCAGGCGGCTACTAGCGCCTCGAGCAACGCCATCACCAGCCTGACTGACGCTCTGCCCGGCCTGCAGGTGGACTACACCACGCTCAGCGACTACCTCCTCGCCAACGAGACGATCATCGTCGGCGACGGTGACTACACGTCGTTGCAGGTGCGCATCGCGGCTCAGTACACGCGCACAGCCCCGTTCTTCGCAAGCCAGCTTGCGCAACGCTTTACCGACACCTTCGGCGCGAGCGAGCGAGATCGGGGCATGGGCGAGAACCTGATCGCCCTCGCCACTCAGATCTACCCGCAGGAGAAGATCATCGCGTGGGCGCACAACGTGCACCTAAGACACCAGGGCGCGGGGTTTTTGCCCGACGCCAATATGGGGGTCTTCGTCCACGACGTCCTCGAGCCGCAGCTCTACACCGTGGGCTTCTACATGTACCGCGGTCAGCACGCTTTCAACGATCGCAGCGTGCAGCAGGTGTTGGCACCGTTGAACTTCAGCCTCGAGGCGATCTTCCACAGTCGGCGTCTGGCGTATCTGTTCCTCGACATCGAAGGTGCCGATCCAGACGCTCCGGGCAGCGCCTGGCTGCGTACCACCACGCCTACGTGGGAATGGGGCAACGAGGAGACGCCGCTAACGCTGTCGGAGGAATACGATGGGGTGCTGGTGATCGACACCGTCACCCCGCCGGACTACCTGTAGCCGGGCGCCCGGCTACCGTTCGCTGCGGACTACCCTGCCTGCAATACCTCCGCCGGGCGCGTGCCCGATACGCGCACCACCTGAATCGCGGTCAACCCCCAGGTGATCGCCAGCGCCAACGCGCCAGAGGTCACGAACAGCAGCAGCGACGTATCGACGCGGTAGGCGAAGCTGTCCAACCAGCGTTCCGACAGCACCCAAGCGATCGGCCAGGCGATCAGCGACGCCACCAGTACCGGCCGCGAGAACTGCCAGAGGAACAGGCGCAGCAGATCGATCACCTCCGCCCCCATCACCTTGCGCAGGGAGATCTCATGGCGTCGCGCCGCGATGGCGTGGGCCAGGAGGCCGACCAGGCCGAGCACCGCGATGAAGATGGCGATGGCGGCGAGGGTGGCGAGCACCGTGAACTGGCGTTGCTCGGTCACGTACTGCACCACCAACTGGCGATCCAGGAACTCCTGCGAGAGGGCCTGCGAGGGCAGCACCGCTGTCCAGCCTTCCTCGATCGAGGCGAGCGCCTGCCCGCGCTGGCGCGGATCGAAGCGCACCATCAGCGTGTTGAAGCGCGTCGGGTCCGGGAAGAAGACCATCGGGTTGATGCGAGTCTTCAACGACTTGAAATGGAAGTCGGGCACGATGCCGACGACGCGCCCGTTGCGGGCATCCCCCGGCGCGAGCTCCAAACGCATGGCCACGCCGACCGCATCGCTGGGGACGCCGTAGCCGAGGGAGCTGGCCGCGGAGACGTTCAACACGAGCGGCAATTCCACCTCGCCCCGGCTCTCCAGATCCCACTGGGCGCGGTCGGGGCCGAAGTCCTCGCTGAACACGCGCCCGGCTAGGGGTTCGACGCGTAAGACGCTGAAGAAATCCGTGTCCACGGCGAGGCGGTCGACGGTGACGGCCGTGTCTGCCGGTCGGTCGCTGCGATGGACGCGCCCGTCGTCCGCGTAGTCCCACGACGGCGAGGAGTGGGTGCCGGCCACAAATTCGATGCCGGGCCGCCCCTCGATCGCCTGGTCGAGCTTGCGGGTGAGTTCGATGGTGCCGGCAGGGCCGCGTCGCACGCCGTTCAGGAGCACCACGCCGCCGCGGTCGAAGCCGAGGTCGGCGGATTCCAGGTAGCGCACCTGCTGCCAGACCGTGCCGGCCATCACGATGAGGGCGATGGACGTGGCGAACTGGAACACCACGAGCACGGTGCGCAGGCCCTGACCTCGGCTTCCCGTGCCTCCCGGGTGGAAGATCCTGGCGGGCTTGTAGTTGGCTAGCACGAACGCTGGGTAGAGGCCGGAGAGCAGCACGACCAGCAGCAGCAGGGCAGCGAAGCTCATCATCGCGGCGGGTTGCAGCAGCACGCTGAGCGAGAGCGTTTGGTCAACGAAGCCACCGGTGGCGGCCGTGGTTGACGTGCGCAACTCCCCGAGAATGCCCACGCTGATCTCCGCCAACATGAGCGCTATGAGCGTCGCGAGCAGGGTGAGCAGGGCGGATTCGCCGAGGAACTGGATCACCAGCTGCTCGCGGGTGGCCCCCACCACCTTGCGGATGGCCACCTCGTGGGCGCGATCGGCGCTGCGGGCGGTGGCGATGTTGACGGTGTTGATGCAGGCGACCCCCAGCACCAGGAGCGCAATCGTGGTGGCGATGACGAGCGCGGTGGCGTTGCCCGTGCGCGGCTTGGGCGCTTGGGCGTAGTTCTTCCCGTTCAGGTGCAAGGCGGTCACGGGCTCGAGGAAGAACGACAGGTAGCGCTCGACGGCGACGCCATCGGGGGCTTGCGTGTTGCGACGGGCGATGGCTTGCAGCGCCTCACCGGCCGCCCCAGGGTCGGTGCCCGGCGCGAGCTTGAAGTAGGAGAAGACGGAGGGCAGGCTCCAGTCGGACTTGGGGGTGACGCCGCGGTCCGTCACCAGCTTCGCCTCCAGGGCGGTCAGGATGTGCAGCTCGAGGTGGCTGGTGGACGGCATGTCCTCGTACACGCCCATCACCTGCAGATCGTTCTGCCCACCGAAGGTGACCCGTTGGCCGAGGTAGGGGCCCTCGCCGAAGAGGCGCTGGGCCATCGACCGCGACAGCAAGGTGGCGCTGAGATCATCCAATGCGTCGGCACTGCCCTCGAGCATCTTAAGGCCGAGCAGGCGCGGGAAGTTGGTGTCGACGGCGCCGAGCTGATGGTTGAACTCCAGTCGATCGTCGATCGAGACCGTGTACCAACCGATCCAGGCGCGCGTGCTGGCCTCGACGCCGGCCACCTCGGCGACGGCTTCATCCGCCAAGGGGCCCTGCGTGGTGAGCAAGAGCTGTGACGCCCGCCCGGGCGCTTCCAGCAGCGTCTCGCCGATGTACAAGCGCTGCGCGTCCGGGATCTGCCGGTCGTAGTGTGTTTCCTGCCACACGTAGATGAAGACGAGCGCCGAGACGGCGATGCCGAGAGTCAGCCCCGCCAGGGAGATGAGCGTGTAGCCGCCCTGTCGCAGGTGGTTGCGCAGGGCCGTCATGAGGTAGTTGCGAAACACGGCGGATGCCTCCTCAGATCGCTTGGCGGATGTCGTGGGCGATGACCCGTCCATCCAACAGGTTGACGGTTCGCTTAGCCCAGTCCGCATGCGCCGGCGAGTGGGTGACCATGATGATGGTCGCCCCCTGCTCGTTGAGCCCCCGGAGCATGCCCATGACCTCCTCGCCGTGAGCGCTGTCGAGATTCCCAGTCGGCTCGTCGGCGAGGATGAGGTCTGGTGCCACGATCAGGGCGCGCGCCACGGCGACGCGCTGGCGCTGACCGCCGGAGAGCTGCGCCGGCCGATGGTTGGCGCGGTGACCGATACCTACCTGGTCCATCACCTCATCCGCGCGGGATTGCCGTTCTCTGGTGCTCACGTTCTGGTAGAGCAGGGCCAGTTCGATGTTCTCGCGCACGCTCAACTCATCGATCAGGTGGAAGTCCTGGAAGATGATGCCGATGTGCCGCTTGCGCAGGCGGGCGAGGCGGGTCTCGTCGTAGGCGCCGACGTGCTCGCCGCGGAACTCGTAGTCGCCGCGGGTGGGCGAGTCGAGCATGCCGAGGATGTTGAGCAGGGTGGATTTGCCGCAGCCGGACGGGCCCATGATGGCGACGAACTCGCCGGGGTCGATCTCCAGGTCGATGCCGGCGAGGGCGGCAGTCTCGACCTCGGACGTGCGGTACACGCGGGTCACATCGCGCAGGGCGAGGAGGGGCTTCTGGTTGGTGGGCTGGCTCATCAGGTGTTCCTTCTCCGGTAAGCGGTTGGGCTGGCGCTCAGCGATTGGCCGCGAGCACGAGGCGGTCCATGGCGAGAAAACCCGTGTAAGGGCTCACGATGACACGCTCGCCGGGCTGCAGGCCGTCGAGCACTTCGATGTGTTGGGCGTTGCGTCGGCCGAGGCGCACGGCGCGGCGTGCGGCGGTGGTGCCGTCGGCGGTGATCACGAAGACCCAGTTGCCGCCCGTGTCCTGGTAGTAGGTGCCGTTGGGGATCAGCAAGGCCTGGCTCGGGTCGCCGAGCTGCAGGCGCGTCTGCAGGGTCTGTCCCCGGCGCACCTGCGGCGGCGTGTCGCCCGAGAGGCTGAGGTCCACCTCGAACTGGCCGTTGGTGACCTGCGGGTAGATCTTGGTGATCCGTAGATCGACCTTCTGGCCGTCCACCTCGGCGCTCGCTGGCAAGGCGATGTCGACGCGCGGCAGGTAGAACTCATCGATGAGGGCGGAGAGCTTGTAGCGATCGGGGTCGTCGATGTGACCGATGCGCTCGCCACGCGCGAGTGACTGACCGACTTCCACATCGAAGGCGGTGAGCTGGCCAGCCACCGGAGCGCGAACTTCCAGATTCGCTAGGTTCTCCCGTGCCAGGCGCAGGTTGGCACGCAGCTGTTCCGCCGCGGCGGTGAGTTGGCGTAGCTGGGCTTCCTGCAGACTCTCATCCGTCGCCTGCGCCTCGAGGGTCACCTCGCGCAGGGCGCGCTGGTAGGCGAGTTCGTCGCGGGAGTCATCGAACTCGCGCTGGCTGACGTAGCCGTCGCTGATCATGCGTTCGCCGTCCTGCGCGAGGCGCGACAGGCGACGGATCTGGTAGTCCACGTCGATCAGGGTGCGCCGGTGGGAGAGGCGGTTCTGCGCCAGCTGCAAGCGCAGCGTGTCGAGGTTGTTCAGCTGCTGGGTGACTTCGGCCTCGCGGGCGATCACATCGAGCTGCAGCTGGGCGTTGCTGAGGCGCACGAGCACCTGGCCGGCCTCGACCGTCGCGCCGTCCTCCACCAGCACCGCCTCCACGCGACCGCCCTCCACGGCATCGAGGAAGACGGTGCTGCGCGGTACCACCCGGCCACGCACGGGGATGAAGTCCTCGAACATGCCGCGGGTGACCGTGGCGATGCTCACCTGCTCGTGGCCGACCTGCAGGCTGCGCCCACCGTCAGCGAGCCAGCCGCGGGCGAGGGTGAGCCCCACCCCGAGGGTGATCACGGCGGCGGCGCCGATGAGCCACCAGCCTCGTCGATCGCGGGTGACGGGGCGGTCCATGGTGGACCCGCTGCGGGGCGCGGGCCGTGTCGGCACGGCATGCAAGTTGGCGTCGTTCATAGCATCAGCTAGAGCAAACGCTGTGCCAGATTTGAAATGCTCAGCCGTTCAGGGGCTTACGCTGATGCACTGCTGGCCGCCTGTGCGATACTGAACAGCGTACTGTTCGGAATCGGACACTTTCGTCATGGTAGGTCAGCCGCAACCCCGCGACGACGTCGAAGTCGTCCTGGTGGACGACGATGAGGATGTGCTCACAGCCGGGCGCCTGCTTCTGGCGCAGGCCTACGGCCACGTGCGGGCGATCAGCCACCCGAAGGCCATCGGCCCGCGCGGTGCATTGCCCCGCGTGCTCCTGCTCGACATGAACTTCGGTCCCGGGCAGACCACAGGTGAGCAGGGCCTGCATTGGTTGGCTCGCTTGCTCAAGCACGACCCCGATGAAGTGGCGATCATGGTCACCGCCCACGGCGACCTGGGCACGGCGGTGGACGCCATGAAGTGCGGTGCCTGCGACTTCGTCACCAAGCCATGGCAGAACGACCAACTGCTGGCTACGGTCGAGGCCGGCGTGACGCTCGCCAGGACCCGCGCCCGGGCCGGTGGTTCGGCCGGTGGGCGCAACGCCCCCGAGTCGCCCGCCGTCGACGCACCTAAGATCATCGGTGACTCGATGGCCATGCGACGTGTGCTGGAACTGGTGGCGCTCGCCGCGCCGGTGGACGCCAACGTGCTGGTGCTCGGCGAGAACGGCACGGGCAAGGACCTCGTCGCTCGGGCCGTGCACCAGGCCTCGCGGCGGGTGGACGGCCCCTTCGTCGCCGTCGACCTCGGCGCGGTGCCGGACACCCTGTTCGAGAGCGAACTCTTCGGCCACAAGCGCGGTGCCTTCACGGATGCCCGTAGCGATCGTACGGGGCGTCTCGTGAGTGCATCAGGCGGCACGCTCTTTCTGGATGAGATCGGCAACGTGCCCCTCGCCAGCCAGGCGAAGTTGTTAGGTGCCCTCGAGCAGCGGCGCGTGACCCCGGTCGGCGCGACGGCCAGCGAGCCCTTCGACGTGCGCCTGATCGCGGCCACCAACCTGCCCCCCGAGAAGCTTGCGGATCCGCAGACCTTCCGCCAGGACCTGTTGTTCCGCCTGAACACGATCGAGATCGTGCTACCGCCCCTGCGCGAGCGCCCGGAAGATGTGCCTTCGCTGGTGCGGCACTACCTGCCGTACTACGAGGAGCGCTACGAGAAGCCCTCGCGTGAGGTGGACGACGCGGTCCTCGAGGCCCTGGCGACGCACCCGTGGCCCGGCAATGTCCGCGCCCTGCGCCACGCCGTCGAGCGCGCGGTGATCATGGCGGGGGGCGCCGCGTACCGCCTGGAGGACTTCGCCCTGCCCGCCACCGCCCGCGCCGTCGCCACGGCTGCGGCCTCGTCGGGAAGCACGCCCCTGGACCAGGAGCTCAATCTCGACGCGCTGGAACGGCGGGCGGTCTCAGCCGCGCTCAACAAGCACGGTTTCAACATCTCCCGCGCCGCCAAGGAGCTGGGGCTGACGCGGGCGGCGCTCTATCGGCGCATGGAAAAGCATGGCCTCTAGCCTCGGCGTCAGATAATGGCTGGAAGCATGAGCCTTCGTCGCCACTTCGCCGTGCAGGCGACCCTGCGCGCCGTGCTGCTGCTGCTGGTCATGCTGGCGCTCTCGTGGGTGGTGTTTCGCACGCGTTTCGTCATCACGCCGCTGGTATTGGGCCTTCTGTGCGTCGCTTTGGTCACCGAGTTCGTGGTGTTCGTGCAGCGGACCAACCGCGAGGTTGCGCGGTTCTTCGATAGCATTCGCCACGGCGACTTCAGCCACCGCATCGACCCCTCCCTGCGCGGCGCTCGCTTCGCCGAGTTGGGTCAGAGCATGCGCGAGGTGGTGACTCGCTTGCAGCAGCTGCGCCACGCGGGGGAAGAGGACCGGCTGCGCCTGCAGGCCATCGTCGAGCATGTGCCGGTGCCGATGTTCAGCGTCGTCGGCGCGCAGAAGGTGGTCTTGCACAACCACGCGGCGAGACGCCTGTTCGCGACCCACGCCGTGACCACCGTCGCCGATCTGCAGGCGTTCGGTGCCGAGCTGGCGGTGGCCGTTCGCGAACAGGCGCCGGGGCAGAGCTGCGTCGTGCGTCTCACGCTCGCCGATGGGGTGACCCAGCGCATGACGTTGTCCCTCACGGAGATCGTGGTCGGGCAGGTGGGCCAACGCCTGGTCACGCTGCAGAACATCAGCGACGCGCTGGCGGCGAGCGAGCTCGAAGCGTGGCAGCAGATGGGCCAGGTGCTTGCCCACGAGATCATGAACTCCCTCACCCCGGTGGCATCCCTCGCCGGTACGGCGCAGACCCTGTTGGCGGCCGGCACGGAGGAGGAGAACCTGACGCGGGCACGCGATGCGGTGGACACGGTGGCGCGACGCGCGGATTCGCTGATGGGGTTCGTGCAGGGCTATCGTCAGTTCACCCGCTTACCGGCGCCCGTGAGGACCGAGGTGGAGCTAGGAGCACTCTTCGCTGATGTCGCCTCACTCCTGGAGGTGGAGCTCAACCGAGCCAAGGCGACGTTCACCTCGAAGGCACCGTCGGCCGGTGTTCGGCTGCAGGCCGATCGGGCCCAGCTCGAGCAGGTGCTGATCAACCTCGTGCGTAACGCGCTGGATGCTCTCGGCGAGACGCCCGAAGCGACGATACGACTCAGTGCATCCCTGAGCCGGGAGGGGCGAGTCAACATCGAGGTGGCGGACAACGGCCCGGGCGTGCCCGAGGCATTGCGCGAGCGCGTGTTCGTGCCCTACTACACGACGCGCGCTCAGGGCACGGGCGTGGGCCTCGCGCTCACCCGCCAGGTCATGTTGGCGCACGGCGGCGCCGTCGACATCGGGCAAGCGGCGGACCTCGGCGGTGCCAGGGTGACGCTGCGGTTCTAACGCCTCGCGCTCAGGCAGCGCCTTGTTCGGGCGTGGCGGCGCGGTACTCCTGCGCCAGGCGCGTCGCGATCGGGTTGTGGCGCAACCTCGCCTCGATCGCTGTCCACAGGGAGGAGGCGGCGTCGAGCTTGCCCGCGCGCTTCCACGTCAGCGCCAGGAACGCGCGCACCTCCGTGCCCCAGGGCGCGACCGCAGGCCCGGCCTCGTACTGCTTCACCTGTTCGATGGTCTGCGCCAGCTGACGTTCGGCGATCTGCAGCTGGCCGCGCTTGAGGGCGATCAGGCCGCGGGCGTACATGAAGCCGCCGAGCACCAACTCGCTGAGTCCGTCGGGATGCAAGCCGCTCAGCAACGTCTCCGCCTCATCCACCTCATCGGTGTAGCGGGCGAGGGACATCGCCAGGTCCACGCGCATCGGGGCCGGGTCCGGGGCCAGGGCGATCGCGCGGCGTTGCGCCTCGATCACCCTCGGCCAATCTCCCGCAGCGCTGTACAGGGCCGTCAGGCCGTTGACGTAGTCGGCGGCGGAGACGTGATCTTCGAAGGTCTTCCAGTGCGCCAGGGCAGCGCCTAGGTTGCCCTGGCCGGCGAGGATCTTGCCGTGCTCGAGCTCCAGCTGATGGCGGTAGAAGGCATCGAGCGTGCCGGCGCGCGATTGGCAGATGCGCAGCAGCATGGATGCCGCCCGCCAGCGCCCGCCGTTGCGTGCGCGAACCAACCCATCGTAGGCGAGCGCCGGCAACAGGTGGTACGCCACACCGAGCACGGCGAGGCTCAGGTAGGTGAAGGCGGCGTAGTCTCCCCAGCCGTACGGCGGCCCATCGCTCAGCACCCAGGCGACGAGGAGCAGCGGCGGTAGCCAGAGCAGCCAATTGCCCTTGATCATCATGATGAGGTTCTGCCACCAGCTGCCGGTCATGCTCTCGACGTAGATGTCGAGGTCTGCGTCATCGATCTGAAGCTGGCCGCCATCGATGGTCGGGTCGACGACGATCTTCGAGTCCATGAGGCCCATCTGCTGCAGCTGACGCTTGGCATCGACGGTGCTGGTGGCCATGAGCTTGCCGCGCACATCGCCGCGTTCGGGGTCGACCGCCTGATAAACGTATTCGTAACTCTGCGCGGGCGACGCCTCGTCGGCGAGCTCCGGATCGATCCCGTAGATCACCGCCGGTAGGGGATAGCGGACTTCGCTTAGGCGCTGGCGCCGACGGCTGGTGGCGGGCAGGCGCTTCAACACCTCCTCGTAGAGCCGTTTGCCGCGCAGCTCCTGGGCCAGGCATTGGGAGAACACCAGTTCGCTCGCATCGTCCATGACCAGCATGTCGTGCAGGCGATCCTCCGGCAGTCGATCGTGGACCACGTGCAGGTCATCGCCGATGCGCTCCCAGGTGACGGCGTCGAGTCGGCTCGCGCGACGGTAGCGATCCAGAGCGGCTTCCTCCACCTGGTCGAGCCACGCCGAGTGCTGACTGTTGGCGGCCAGTTCGATCTGCGCCGCCGTGGCGGGCGGGCGGCGCTCGCGGCCCCGCTTCTCGAGCGCGTCGCGCGAAGGGGCGCGCGCGAGCAGGCCATCCATTCGGGCGGCGTAGGCTTGCTCGTAGGCTGCGCGAAAGAGGCGAGCATCCATCGCGCGCGGCGTGGTGTCCGCCATGGCATCTTCCAGATGCGTTAATGCTTGTTCTGGCGTGAGCGTGGGGAGCACCGTCCAGCGCAGGCGTTCGGATTGCGCGGCAGGCGTTGGGCCGGAGCCTATCGCCAGCACTCGGTCGTCAGTCGTCACTGCGAAGCACTCCAGATGGCAACCGCCCTCGTGGAGGATCAGGGCGGCACCGATACCCTTCTCTGGGTGGTGCATGGCGCGCAGGATCGGCAGCTCGTAGGACTCGCTCTCGTAGTCGCCGAGCGGGCGGAAGCCGAGGCTGCGCAACGCGCGGTTGCGTTCTTCGAAGCCTGAGTCCGCGATGGGGTCGCTACCGGCGTAAGGCTGCAGCTTCAGGCGGGCGGGGCGATTGACCGTCACATCGATCAGTTCACAGGCGACGCTCCAATCCCCCACCTTGCGTGCCAGCCAGCGCCGTGCGAACCACAGCGCAATGCCGACGCCGACGGCGAGTACCAGTACCACCGCGGCGACGATCATCAGGAACGTGCCCATGCAAAGATCTCCTCCAGGCGAGGCTCCGGACCTTGCCTGAGGTGTTGCGCTTCTAGAAGCTGCGCGGGTCTCGAAAAAATCTCGGGGAAGGGAGATTCGAGCGCTGGTGCTCAGAATACGGTGGGGCAGTCGCGAACCATGCCGGCCCAGGAGATGCGCGCCGGAGCGCTCAGGTGCGTGAGGCGGTCACGTCTACGTGCAGCACCAAGGCCTGGCCCGGGTGAATCAGCGCATCACGCGGGATGCCGTTCCACCCGGCGATCTTGTTCACCGACACGTTGAACTTCGCCGCGATCGCTCCCAGGGAATCCCCCGAACGGACCCGGTAGGTCACGGTACGCACAGTGGCGCCTCGGCTGCGGGCGCCTGAAGCATCGGTGCTCCCTTGGGGCACGATGATCTTCTGGCCGATCTGCAGGTAGTCCTTCGGTCCCACGTGGTTCACGCGCATGAGCGTGCGGGTGGAGACGTCGTAGTCACGGGCGATGGTCCACAGGGACTCACCGGCCTGCACCACGTGCACGGCGCCGCCACTCGCCGCCGCGTGCGCGCTGGGGTCGGGTAGGCGTCCGCGGCTAAGCTCGAGGTCGGGATCAGCAGGTGATCGCCCGCGCGAATGCGTGAGCTCGAGAGTTGGTTGATGCGCTTGAGGGTGGCGACGTCCGTGTCGTACGCCAGGGCGATACCGCCTAAGGTCTGGTTTGGGCGGATCCGATGGCGGCTCCAGGCAACGCGTTGGTCGTCCGGGATCGCGCTGAGTGCTGCCTGGGCGGCATCGGCGCGATCGGCGGGGACGATCAGGCGGTGCGGGCCGTCCGGGTGGGTCGCCCACTGATTGAGGGCCGGGTTCAGGGCGTAGAGCTCATCCACGGTAAGGCCCACCGCGTCAGCCGCCCGGGCCACGTCGATCTGCCCTCCGGTCTCCACGCTGGCCGTGGCGCTGGTGTCGGCTGGGATGCCTTCGAAGGGCAAGGCCACCTCGTAGCCGTTCGGATCAGCGGCGATGGCGGCGAAGGCTAGCAGGCGCGGTACGTAGGCGGCGGTCTCGCGGGGCAGCTTGAGGTCGAAGAAGTCGGCGTCCGGGCCGGCGCGGCGAACAGCGCGGGCGACGCGGCCTTCACCGCAGTTGTAGGCCGCCACCGCCAAGGTCCAATCGCCGAAGCGCTCATGCAGCGCTTGCAGGTAATCGAGGGCGGCGTCGGTGGCGGCGATCGGATCGCGCCGTTCGTCCACCCACCAGTCGATCTTCAGGCCGTAGCGCTTGCCGGTAGCGGGAATGAACTGCCACAGGCCCGCCGCGCCCCCCGGGGAGAAGGCGAGGGGATCGAGGGCGCTTTCGATGATCGGCAGCAGGCACAGTTCGGTGGGCAGCCGGCGTTCGCGGACGTCGGCGCAGATCTCCGCCAGGTAGCGCTCGACCCGTGGGCGCAGGCGCTCCAGGTACGTGGGGTGGCGCTCCAGCCAGGCCAGGTGTTGCTGGACGCGTTTCTCGTCCGTGGCATGAGCCAGCTGAAATCCGTCGCGGATCTCATCCATCAAGGTGGCGGGCGGCGGCGGCTCAGCGGCGACGGCCACCGGCGCAGGAGCGGGTTCGTCGACGATGTGCGCGTCGTCCTCGGCGAGGGCAGCGCTCAGCGCAGGCGGGGGAACAGGATCGGGCTCTGGCGGCGCGCTGGTCTGGGCGGTGGGCGGTGAGGTGAGCGTTGCGCAGGCGCTCAAGCTTGCCGTCGCCATCAGGGCGGCCAGAGTTCTCGTCAAGGTTCCTTCCCCCGGAGGAATGTCGAAGCGCGACAAGCTACGCGAAGTCGCGGGTCGACGGCAAACCCGGGGCGGGCGACGACAGGTGGTCGGGTGTGGACCGGGCGTTCAGCGACGCTTCAAGGCACCGCAGGACTTGCGCACGATCAGCTCCATGGGCAGCTGGGCGCTGTGCGTAGGTTCGCCCTCGATCAGCTTCAGCAGGTTGTGCACGAGGCGCTCACCCGCCTGGGCCGTGTCCTGGCGCACGGTGGTGAGGCCGGGGTACACGTAGGCGGCGGCGGGCAGATCGTCGAAGCCGATCACGCTGACCTCTTGGGGGACGTCTATCCGCGCGTCGTGCAGGGCGCTCATGGCGCCGATGGCGATCAGATCACTGGCGGCGAAGATCGCATCGAAGTGGGCGCCGCTCGCGAGCAGGCGTTGCGCCGCGTGGTAGCCGTCGCGCTCCTGGCTGATCGCCTCCTCGAACAGGCGAGGGTCCGGGCTCATGCCGGCTTCTTCCAACACGGCGCGGTAGCCTCGGTAGCGATCGCGGAACTCGGGACTGCCGGGGGAGGCGCCACCGATGAAGGCGATGCTGCGCCGTCCGAGGGCGACCAGGTGGCGCACGGCCTGCATGGCGCCGTCGTAGTTGTCGCAGCTCAGCGAATGGCCAGGGCGACCCTCCACCGGTGGCCCCCAGATGATGAAGTGGGCGTCGGCGTCTACCAACGCCTTCAGCTTCTCGCCGTAGTTCAGGTAGTCGCCGTAGCCGAGCAGGATGATGCCGTCGGCGCGATTGCTCGCCTCGTAGGCCGGCGTGAAGTGATTGAGCTGTTGGAAGGACACCAGCACGTCGTAGCTGCAGGCGGCCGCGGCCCGGGTGATGCTGCCGAGCATAGATAGGAAGAAGGGGTTGATCTGCGAGTCATCGCTGGTCGGGTCTTCGAACAGCAGCAGAGCGAGGGTGCCGCTGCGCCCGGTGCGAAGGCCCGCGGCGTTGCGATCGACGCTGTAGTTGAGCTCCTGGGCGACTTGAAGGATGCGCTCCCGGGTCTCCGGCCGTACCAGCGGGCTCCCGCGCAGGGCGCGCGAGACCGTGGCCTGGGAGACGCCCGCGGCGTGGGCGATATCCAGCGATGTCGTCTTGTGCACCCTGCTGCTCAAGGCATCCCCTCATTGCCCTGCCGACCGGTGGTGTGGCCCCGCCCCTATTGCGCCTCCCTCGTGCGCCGCGGTGCACAACCGTTTGCATACGTTTTCACGTTTTTGTATCGACGGATCGCGTTAGCATCGATTGGAAGATAATCCAAAGAATACCCGTGGGGGGGAACACATGGTAGCCGCCAGGCTTAGGGGGAAGAGTATGGAAGGTCAGGGAGCAACGCT
Organism: Pseudomonadota bacterium; assembly: GCA_039815145.1. Taxonomy (NCBI): domain Bacteria; kingdom Pseudomonadati; phylum Pseudomonadota; species Pseudomonadota bacterium. The sequence continues at coordinate 34,286 of JBCBZW010000026.1, read as the reverse complement.
GTCCTTGTCGTTGGCCGTCGCCGCAGCGCTGTACGGAGGCGCCTTGATGGCGCCGGTGGCCATGGCCCAGGACGAGAGCGCCAACAGCGCACAAGATGATCCGATGATGGAAGAGGTGCTGGTCACCGGCACCCGGGGACGCCTCATGCGCGCCCAGTCCTTGAAGCAGGACAGCACCACCATCGTCGAGGCCCTCACGGTCGATGACATCGGCCAGTTACCCGATACCAGTATCGCGGAATCATTAGCGCGCCTTACGGGTTTGGCAGGTGAACGGCGCAACGGCCGCACCTCCGGTATCTCCGTGCGCGGCTTCCGCGAAGACTTCGTGGGCACCACGCTCAATGGCCGCGAACTGCTGGGAATCGGCGACAACCGCGGGGTGGAGTTCGATCTCTACCCCTCCGAGATTCTAAGCGGTGCGTTGATCTACAAGTCCATGGAGTCGAGCCTGTACGTGCAGGGCATCGGCGGCGTGGTGGACCTGCGTACGACCAAGCCGCTCGAGTCGGCGTCGTACCTCACGACCAACCTCTCCTACGAGCAGAACGGTCAGTCCTCGGCCAACCCGGACTTCGACGACAACGGCTATCGCCTGGCCCTCGGCTTCTCCGATCGCTTCGCCGACGACACCGTTGGCCTGGCCTTCGCCGTCACCCACACGGAGTCGCCGAGTCAGGAAGAGCACTTCCGCGGTTGGGGCTACCCCACCGTCGACCCGGCCAACGCTGCCGACGGCGTCACCCTCACGGGCGATGAGACCGTGGTGGGTGGACACGACTCCTTCGCGCGCTCGGCGAGCCTCGAGCGGACCGCCGCCACAGCCGTCCTCCAGTTCGAGCCTTCGGAGAAAGTCACTGCAACTCTCGACGCTCTTTACATTGATTTTCAGGAGGACGAAGTCTTCCGCGGCGTGGAGGAAGGCGGCGCTGTCTGGGGCACCGGCGACTACACGGTGACTAGCGCCGAGAATGGCTTCGTCACCGGCGGCGTGATCGACGGTGGCTTCCTGTCCGTGATCCGCAACGACGCGGAACGCACCCGCGGTGAGCTGACCACCTTCGGGGCCAACCTCGAGTTCCGCCCGACGGAGAACTGGGTGCTCGGTGTCGATGCGTCTTACGGGGAGACCCAAAAGCGCATCACCAACATCGAGAGCTACTCCGGCGTGGGCCGCGCGGGCCTGGATACGCAGGGCGATCCCACGGTGCGCAGCTTCCAGTCCGGCCCCGACGGCACGGTGTACAGCGGCGAAAACCAGGACCTCACGGACTTCGACATGATCCGCCTGGCCGGGCCCCAGTCCTGGGGTGGTGCTCTAGCCCCGGTCGATGCCTTCGCGCCCAACGACGCGTTCCCCAACATCGGCCCCTCCCAGGCCCAGGACGGCTTCGTCAACGAGCCGATCTTCGATGAGGACCTGACGGCGATCGCCTTCAACGGCCAGCGCTACTTCGAAGGCGCCTTCCTCGATCGCCTCGGCTTCGGCTTCCGCTACTCCGATCGCAGCAAGTCGAAGGACAACGACGGCTTCTTCCTGACCGCCCCCACCTTCCCCGAGGACGCCCTGATCCCCGAGGAGGTGCGCGCGGGCGCGACGGACCTGAGCTTCATCGGCATCCCCGGTGTGGTGGCCTACGATGCCCTGGCCCTGTTCGATAGCGGCTTCTACACCGCGACCGACGCTTCTGCGTTGGAAACGGGTCGCCTCGGCGACACCTACACGGTGAATGAGGAACTGCTGCAGTTCTACACCCAGCTCGACTTCCGCCATGACTTCGCCGCCTTCGGCGTCAGCGGTAACGCCGGCGTGCAGGTGGTGAATACGGATCAGCAGGCGACGGGCTTCTCCACCCAGACCGGCCCGGACCTGTTCGTGCAGGCAACGCCCGTCGAGGGCGGCGACGACTACACGGACATCCTGCCGAGCTTCAACCTGAACTTCGACTTCAACAACGGCCACAAGGTGCGCCTGGCGGCGTCGAAGACCTTGAGTCGTCCGCGCATGGACGACATGCGACCCAACACGACGGTTTCGTTCAACTTCAACGCAGCCAACGTCGCCGCGACCGATCCGGCCGCCGGCCCTTGGGGCGGTAACGCGGGTAACCCAGCGCTACGACCGCTCGAGGCCAACAACGTCGACCTGGCCTACGAGTGGTACTTCGCGGACGACGGCTTCCTCTCGGTCGGGTTCTTCTACAAGGACCTGGTCAACTGGCACCGTGAAGGCGCCTTCATCGCGGACTTCAGTTCGTTCTTCATCCCCGGCTACCACCAGGCGACGGCTGACAACGGTGACATCATCACCCCGGGCACCTTCGACGGCGTGGTCACCTTCCGCGAGGATGGTCTCGAGGGTGACGTGCGCGGCTATGAGTTCCAGGCCAACGTGCCCTTCCACCTCTTCCATGAGGCCCTGGATGGCTTCGGCGTCTCGCTCGGCGTCGCCATCATGAGCGGCGGCTTGGAAGACGGCGGGCGAGTGCCCGGCCTCTCCGATGAGAACTACCAGCTGACGGCCTTCTACGAGAGGGCGGGCTTCGAGATCCGCGTCTCGGGTCGTCGGCGTACGGACTTCCTCACGGAGGCTCGTGGCTTGAGCCTGGCCCTGACCCCCCTAACGGACCAGGGCGCCGAGTTGTGGGACGCGCAAATCGCGTACGACTTCGGGGCTGGCGGCTTCGATCGTCTCTCCGGTCTGCGTGTGGCCTTGCAGGGGCAGAACCTCACCAACGAGGTGACCACCCTCACCAACGAGGATTCCCGCGAGGTGCTGCAATTCCAGACCTTCGGTGCCACCTACCTGCTGCGCGTGAATTACCAGTTCCGGTAGTTCTCACGCACTAAGGGATGGGTGAACACGACGCCCGGGCGCTTTGCGTTCGGGCGTCGTGCCATACTGCGGGGGAAAAATACGCCGCGCCTTTCGTAGGCGCCGGCGACGCCTACGCGACATCGCGGTCGCAGGCGCTCGAGGGGAGCAGCTCATGGGACAGCTAACGAAGAAGGTAGTGATCGTGGGGGGCGGCACGGCCGGCTGGATGTCCGCCGCGTTGCTCGCTCGCGTGCTGGGCAAGCAGGTGGAGATCGAGCTCGTCGAGTCCGACGCGATCGGCATCATCGGCGTCGGCGAGGCGACGATCCCGCCGATTCAGCACGTGAACGCCGTGCTCGGCCTGGACGAAGCGGAGTTCCTGCGCGAGACCAAGGCCACCATCAAGCTCGCCATCCGCTTCGAGAATTGGCGCGTACCGGGCGAGCAGTACTACCACACCTTCGGCGCCCCCGGCCGCAGCCAGGCCTTCTGTCACTTCCACCACTTCTGGACCCGCGCCGAGCAGGCGGGCCAACGCAGCAACCTGTGGGATTACGACCTCAACTACCTCTGCTGCGAGGCGGGAAAGTTCGCCAAGATGAAGGTGAGCGATCCCATGTACGAGCTCCCCTACGCCTATCATTTCGATTCGTCGCTCTACGGCCAATACCTGCGCCGCTACAGCGAGGGGCGTGGCGTCACCCGTACGGAGGGGTTGATCCGCACCGTCGACCTTCACCCCGAGAACGGTCATGTCACCCGCCTGCACCTGGACAACGGCAAGCAGGTGGAGGGCGATTTCTTCATCGACTGCTCCGGCGGCCGCGGGCTATTGATCCAGCAACACCTGGGCGTTGGCTTCGAAGACTGGGGGCACTGGTTGCCCTGCGACCGCGCCCTCGCCGTGCCGTCGAAGCGCTTCGATGAGACCGCCCCGTACACCCGCTCCATCGCCCACGGCGCCGGCTGGCAATGGCGCATTCCGCTCCAACACCGCAACGGCAATGGCCTCGTCTACAGCAGCCGCCACTACAGCGATGACGAGGCGGCGGCGCTGCTCATGGGCAACCTCGACAGCGAGGCGCTCGAGGGCGAACCACGTTTGATCCGTTTCCGCACCGGGCGGGCGCGCAAGCAATGGCACCGCAATGTCGTGGCCATCGGTCTCTCGAGCGGATTCCTGGAGCCGCTCGAGTCCACCAGCATCTACCTGATCCAGTCCGCCATCGTGCGCCTGGTGAAGATGTTCCCCCACGCCGGCGTGCTGCCGACGATGGTCGACGAGTACAACCGCCAGTCGCAGGTGGAGTTCGAGTACATCCGCGATTTCATCATCCTCCACTACCACGTGAACGAGCGAGACGACACGCAGTTCTGGCGCGACCTGCGAGACATGGAGGTGCCGGCTCGCCTGCGCGAGACGATCGAGGTGTTCCGCGAGAGCGGTGCCCTGTTCCCCGACAACATGGATATCTTCCTGGAGCCCTCGTGGCTGCAGGTGCTGTTGGGTCAGGGCGTGATGCCGCAGGACTTCCATCCCTTGGCGGGCTCGCTCACGGACGCCCAACTCGCCGAGAAGATGACCACCATGGCGCGGGCGAAGCGCGAGCCCTTGGGGCAGATGCCGAGTCACGACGGCTTCCTCGACATGTTCTGCGCCGCGAAGGCCTAGATCGGGCTCGCGACCTTGGGACTTAAGCATATCGTTATCCTCGGCGGCGGCACGGCGGGCTGGATGGCCGCCAACCTGTTCGCCAAGGCCTGGCCCGCCCACGAGGTGAGGGTCAGCCTCGTCGAGTCGCCACAGATCGGTACCGTGGGTGTCGGCGAGGGCTCCACCCCCACGCTCAAGCGCTTCTTCGAGATGATCGAGGTGCCAGAGGCGCAGTGGATGCCCCGGTGCAACGCCACGTACAAGGTGAGCATCGCCTTCGAGGGCTGGAGCCCGACGTCGGGGCTCGCCCGCTACGCACACCCCTTCGTCTCGCAGATCGACACGCTCTCTCAGAACGCCTTCATGGGCAATTGCCAGCGTCGCCGCTTCGGCCTCGATGTGCACACCGATCCGGGCGATTTCTTCCTGAACGGCGTGCTCGCCCAGGCGCGCAAGGGGCCGCAGGCCGCGGAGACCTTCCCCTTCGTGATGGATTACGGCTACCACTTCGACGCGGGCAAGCTCGGCGCCTTCCTGGCGGAAGTCGCGGTGAGCCGCGGCGTGCAACACCTGCAGCGTCGCGTGGCCTCCGTGGAGCGGGACGAGGCGGGTGATCTCACGGCGTTGATCGCCGAGGACGACGAGCGCATCGAAGCGGACTTCTTCATCGACTGCTCAGGCTTCGCGTCCGTGCTGATCGGGAAGACTCTCGGCGTTCGCTTCGAGAGCTTCGCGGACAACCTCTTCAACGACGCGGCGGTGGTGCTGCCCACCCCGGTGGAGGACACCTTGCCGGTGGAGACCGTGTCCGTGGCCCTGTCCAACGGCTGGTGCTGGCGCATTCCCCTGACCCACCGTTTCGGCAACGGCTACGTCTACAGCTCGCGCTACCTGGAAGCGGAGGCGGCGGAGCGAGAGCTACGGGAATTCCTAGGGATGATGGACAGCGCCGAGGAGGCGCGCCATCTGAAGATGCGGGTGGGGCAGCGCGAGCATCACTGGTCGCGCAACTGCCTGGCCCTCGGCCTCTCCCAAGGGTTCATCGAGCCCCTCGAGGACACGGCGCTCCTGCTCACGCAGATCAGCGTGGAGCTGTTCATTCGCCACTTCAAACAGGGCGCCTTCGAGGCGAGCGATCGCGACGCCTTCAATCGCCTGGTGCACGAGCGCTTCGAACGGGTACGCGACTACATCGTGGCCCACTACAAGTTGAATACCCGTGATGACTCCGCGTACTGGCGCGATAACCGCGACAACATGGCGCTATCGAGCTCGCTGCGGCATCTCCTCGACGTGTGGTATCGCCGCGGCGATCTCACCCAGGAGGTGCAGCGGCAAAAGCTCGAGTCCCACTTCGGCACCCTGTCCTGGCATTGCCTCCTCTCTGGCTACGGCGCCTACCCAGGCCTCGCCGAGGAGCAGGCGCCGGGTAAGGATCTCTATCGGGCGTCCGATGTCGAACGCATGTTGGCGGGCTGCGCGCTCAACTTCCGCGATCACCGCGAGAACTTGGCCGTGCTCGACGAGGCGGCGCGAGGGGGCGGGTGATGGCGTCACGCATGAGTGCGGATCCGCCGACGATCGCCGTCAACCCTGCCGCCAAGGTCGAGATCCGTGAGATCGGGGATGGCCGACGCTGTGCCATCGTAGACGATTTCCTGCAGGATACCGCCTCCCTCGTGCACTACTCGCAGGCCCATGCCAGCGAGTTCCACATCCGCCCGCACACCTACCCAGGCCCGGGACGGGTGATTGGCGCCTTGTGCATGGAGGAGATTCAGCGCTTCATCCGCAGTCAGCTCTCCCGCCACTTCCCGTTCCACCGCAGCGCCATCAAGCTCACGGCAGGGTTGTCCATGGTGACCCTGCGACCGGAGCAACTGTCGAACTTCCAACGCATCTGCCACATCGACCCGCGCCACGCTGAGGACCGGCGCACCTTCGCGGGGCTGGTGTACCTCTTCGATAAGCCCGAGCTCGGCGGCACGGCGTTCTATCGCTGGAAGCAGCAGGCGATGGCGTTCGAGGCGATGGCCATGGAGCTACGCGATCCACAAGCCGCTCACCGCTTGCTGCAGGAGCGATCGGCCTACTACCGCGAGGCGCCGCGCTACATGACCGAGAGCAACGATGTGGCGGAGCTCATGGAGGTGGTGCCGGCGAAGTGGAACCGCTTCGTGTTCTACGACGGCGAGTACCCGCACTCGGGCCATATCACGCGCCCGGAGTTACTCACGCAGGATTTCACCACGGGCCGCCTGTCCCTCAACCTGTTCGCGAGCGTGAGGCCCACCGCCGACGATACGGCCCCGCCCTAGGGGCGACTACCCGCCGCGCTTGCGTTCGTACGCCTCGATCTGACTGGTCAGCTGGGTACGGCGCGCCGGCGAAAGGCTCATCCGCTCCAACTGCGCACGCGCTGCCGACGGATCTCGCCGTGCTAACCTACTGATAATATTCGTTGCCGTATTCTCCCGCTGGCCGGGGTCTTGGATTTCGTCCAACCAATCGATCGCTTCATCGAGGAAGTCCGGTTGTTGGTTGATTCCGGTCTGTAGGGCCGAGCTGATCGCCTCGTCACGCCCCGCGCCCCGGCTGAGGTCGCCGGCCCAGGCGATCGCCTGACGAGCATCGGTTTGGGCCCAGACACCGGCGACGGCACGCGCGGATTTTGCCTGTGCCTCGTCATCCAGGCGAGCCACCCAGCGGGCAGCCTCCGTGGGTTCGGCGCGTGCCCATTGGCTCATGAGCTGTGGGGCGAGCCTAGTGGCCCGGGCGGGCTCGATGCGATCCAGCGCGAGCAGCGCACCGCGCGGGTCTTGCTGCACCCAGTTGTTCAGCACGCCCGATAGCGACTCCTCGTAGCCAGGCTCGCCCGCGAAGCGCTGCACCCAGCTCAAGGCGGCAGCCGGTTGCTTGGCGCCGTAGCGGGTGGCCACTTCGTTGAGCGCCTGGCGCCGCTCCGGGCCGTCCAGGGTCTGTACGAGGTTTGCTGCAGCCAGCAGATCCTCCTGGGCCAGCATGCCGATGGTTTGGGGCAGCGCTTGCGCGCGCTGCGCCTCGGGTAGGCGTTCGGCCCAGGCCAGTGCAGCGTAGGGATCGGAACGGGCCCACAGGGTGGCGAGGTTCTGCAGGGCGCCCGTGTACTCCCTCGACCCTTCGGGTAGCAGGGCGAGCAACTGGGCGGCGTCCTCCGGTCGCTGGTCGGCGAGGCGGTTAACCGTCGAGGCGAGCGCCTCATTGCGCATACGTTCGGACGGGGCTGACTCCAGCATCGCGATCGCAGCGCTCGTATCGCCCAGGGCCAGCGCGTTGACCGCCGCGCCGAAGGCCATGGTGCGCTCCGATGCCGACGGCAGGGAATCGATCCAACTCAGCACACCCTTCGGTTGCTGGCGGGCGAGGGCGATCGCAATGTTGGCGACCACCTGTTGCCGCGATCCGGTGGAGCTTAGGCGCGATAGCTGGTCCGCCGCGAGCTGGGCGTCATGTTCGGCCAATTCCCTCAGCACACTTTGGGTGTAACCCGTGTGCCCTTGCACGGACTCCAACTCCTGCGCCCATTGCAGGGCCGCCCGGGGGTCCACCGGCGTCAGGTGGCGCAGGATCTTCATGAGCTGTTGTCCACGCTCGGAGCTGCGTCGGCGTTGGGAGATTTGGGCGATGGCAGCGCGGGGATCACGTTGTGCCCAGCGGTCGATCACGGCGCGTTCGAAGGCGAGCCGCGCGTTGGCATCCTCGATGAGCGAACCCTGGGCGAGGGCAGCGTAGGGATCGGTATCCGCCCACAGTCGTGCGATCGTTGCCACCTGTTTCCATCGCGCTACTGGGTCCGTCGACGCGAGTGCCTTACTTAGCGTACCTGCTGGGTCGTTAGCCACGTCTCGTGCGAGCAAGCGACGTCGCGCCGATTTGGCCTGGTAGGTGGCGGGCAAGCGGGAGATGATCCAATCCACCCGCGACGGATCCAGGTCTGCCCAGGTGCCGACGATCGTGTCCCCCGCCCCCTGGCGCAAGGGTGTGGACTGCAGCTCGCGCACGCCTTCGATCGCCGCCTCGAGATCCACCTCCGCCCAGGTGCCGAAGACGATGCGCGTGAAATAGTCCGCATCCACGGTGGCGGCGCGGTTGATCTGCGCCAGGGCCTGCTCCGGTGAGAGTTCCGTGAGCCGTTGCAGGAAGATGCCGGCCGCCGCGCCACGACCGCCGGCGCTCTGACCGGTGCCGGCCATGCGTTCGATGCCTTCGCGTAGGAATCCTGCATCGCTCTGCGAGGCCAGGCGGTGCAAGGCGAGGTCGCGGCCGAAGGGGGTGCTGACGGCGAGGGCCGACGCCAGATCGGGCGGTAGGGTCGAGAGGGCCTCGGGGGTGGGCGCCGACGGCAGCGGGGCGGGTGCCACTGCCTGGCGGCTGCTGCGCAGCGTGTCCGGCGTTCGGTCCGTAGACGGCGGTGGCCGGTTGGTCAGCGACGCGCTCAGGACGGCGCCGACGGTGAGCCCTCCCAGGGCGACGACTAGTAGGCGAACACCTGGGGACATGGACGGCAGGCCTCGGTCGATATCAGCACCGCCTCACGATGCCAGATCGCGCCCACCTGCGCACCCCGTGAAGCTACCGCTCGCCGGCTACCTAGGGAATTGCTTTGCGTGTCAGGGGCCTACCGTGAAACGGGCGTGACCCTCGCTCGGCCGTGCCGATCATCCCTCGCGCGTGGCGACGGCCAGGCGCTTCATCGTCGTGCCCTGCACCAGAATCGAGAACACCACCACGCAGTAGGCCACGGCCACCAGGATCTCCCGTTCCGCACTCGGCGGCAGGGAGAGCGCCAGGGCGACCGAGATACCGCCGCGGATGCCGCCCCAGGTCATCATCCGCACCACGTTGGGTGGGAATTCCTGGCGCGCGCGCAGCAGCTGCACGGGCCCGAGCACGCTCAGCCACCGCGCCACCAACACCAGGGGGATGACCAGCACGCCCGCGGCGAGCTCGCGGCCCCCGAAGGTGATGGCCAGCACTTCCAGGCCGATGATCAGGAACAGGACGGCGTTCAGGATCTCGTCGATCAGCTCCCAGAAGTCGTCGAGGCGCAGGCGTGTCTGCTCGGACATGGCGAAGGCTCGGCCGCGGTTGCCGATCAGCAGTCCCGCCACCACCATGGCGATCGGACCTGATAGGTGAAGCGCGTGGGCGAGGGTGTAGCCACCGGCCACCAGGGCCAGGGTGAGGAGGATCTCCACCCGGTAGTTGTCGATCGGGGCCAGCAGGCGGTAGACGATCCAGCCGAGGGCGAGACCGAGCACGGCGCCGCCCACCGCTTCATGCACGAACAGCTCGGCGATGTGCAAGGCGCTCGCCTCATCCCCCTTCACCGCGATGCCGCTGACCACGATGAACACCACCACGGCCACGCCGTCGTTGAACAGGCTCTCGCCGGCGATCTTGGTTTCGATCGCTTTGGAGACGCCGGCGGACTTGAGCACCGCGAGCACGGCGACGGGGTCGGTGGGGGCGATCAGGGCGCCGAAGAGCAGGCCGTAGATCCAGGGCAGTTCGATGCCGAGCAGGCCGAAGAGCAACCAAGCGCCCGTGCCCACCACGAAGGTTGTGAAGACCACGCCGAGGCTCGCGAGGATGCCCACCAGCCAGCGGTAGCGCGCGAGCTCCTCGAGCTTCACGTGCAGGGCGCCGGCGAACAGCAGGAAGCTCAGCATGCCGTCCATGAGCGCCTGGTCGAAGTCGATGCCGCGCACGATGTCGCGCGCCTCGCCGAGCTGCGCCTCGAGGCCGAAGTTGCCTGCGAGCACCAGGAGCAGGGAGGTGCACATGGCGAGGAGCATCACGCCGATGGTCATGGGCAAGCCGATGACGCGATGGTTCAGGTACGCAAAAGCTGCCGCCAGCGTGAGCAGCAGGGCGCTGAGTTCGAGGATGTTCATGGGCTCTTCGTTGGGACTGGGTGCGCGAGGACGATGAGTGTACCCCAGTCAAAAACGATCGGTGACGACATCACCCAATGTCCTGTCCCACAAGTTCGTTGAAGAATTCGCGGGACAGGACACTAGCTCGCCAGCCAGATGTAGTGGTAACCCCCCTTGCCCGGTCGGTGAGGGCGCACCTTGTGTTCACGTACCTGATAGCCGCTTTTGTGCAGTCGTTGGACGAAGGCGCGATCTGGCCCAGCGGACCAGATGGCGAGCACACCGCCTTCGCGTAAGGCGCCGCGGGCCGCGCTGAGCCCCTCGAGGGAGTAGAGCCAGTCGTTGTCGGCGCGGACCCATCCCTCGGGTCCGTTGTCCACGTCAAGGAGGATGGCGTCGAAGCCCGTGCCCGGGCGCTGCAGCAGCTTGGCCACGTCGCCGACGAACACGCTCGCGCGCGGATCGTCCAGCGGATGACCTGCCGGCGCCCCGATCCACTGTCGATTCCAGTCGACCACCTCCGGGACCAGCTCCGCGACCACCACCTCAGCTCCCTCACCCACCGCGTCGAGCGCCGCCCGCAGGGTGAAGCCGATGCCGAGTCCGCCCACCAGCAGGCGCGGGCTCGGGTGGCTGGTGAGGTGGGTGGTGGCGAGTTCCGCAAGGGCCCGTTCGGAGCCGTGCATGCGGGTGGTCATGAGATCGCCCAGGCCGAGGACCTTGATCGAGTAAAGATCGCCCGACTGGTAGAGGTGCAGTTCCTTCTTCGTGTCGGGGATCGGGGCGGTGGCGAGAAGCTTGCGCGGGAGCATGGGCCCTGGATGAGTGCGATTGATCGACGACGATCGTGGGGAGGGGGACGGTCAGCAGTCTAGGGGAGGGGGTAGCGGGCGCTCAAGCGGCGCTCGCGCCCCCCGGGTCGGCGCAGGGCAGGCACCGGCGATCCAGCGGCGGTATGCTGATGCCCATCCTCTGCCGCCGCGTTCGCCAGCGCGGCGAGCGTCCACCCATCGCCGAGGAACTCTCATGCGCCGTTGGCTGCTTTCGCTGAAATCCTGTCTGCTGTTCTCGTTGATCGCTGGCGGCGCTGCATCCGTGCTCAACGTGGCCCACGCCCATGGCGGCGAACACGATCCTGCCCCCACGCCGACGCGCGTCCTCGGGGAGATCAGCTTCCCGACGAGCACCGACTCCAAGGCGGCGCAGGCCGAGTTCATCCGCGGCATGCTGTTGCTGCACCTCTTCGAGTACGACTTCGCCAAGGCCCATTTTCAGGAGGCGCAGCGCCTGGACCCCGCCTTCGTCATGGCCTACTGGGGCGAGGCGATGGTGCACAACCACCCGCTGTGGGACCAGCAGAACCGTGAGGCGGCGTTGGCGGTGCTGGCGCGTCTGGGGGACGGCGCACAGGCCCGCGCCGCGCGAGCGACGAACGACAAGGAACGCGACTTTCTGGCCAGCCTGGAGGTGTTGTACGGGGAGGGAACCAAGTCCCAGCGCGACGCCGCCTATCGCCGCACCATGGGGCAGATGGCAGCCCTCTATGCGGACGACCGGGAAGTGCAGCTGTTCCATGCCCTGGCCATCATGGGCGAGGGGGCGGGCGTGCGTGATGTGCCCGCCTACATGGAGTCGGCCGCCATCTCGCAAGCCGTTTTCTACGCCAACCGTGAGCATCCCGGGGCGGCGCACTACCTGATCCACGCCGTGGACGACCCGATCCACGCCCCCTTGGGCCTGGAGGCCGCTCGCGCCCTCGCCATCATGGCGCCCGACGCGGGGCACTCGCTGCACATGACCTCGCATATCTTCACGGCCCTCGGCATGTGGTCCGATGTGGTGACCGCCAATACGGAGGCCTCTCGCGTCGCCAACGCCATGGCCAGCGAACGGGGGCGTAAGGCGCGTAGCTGGGGCCACTACAACTTCTGGTTGCTCTACGGCTTACTGCAGGAGGGCAAGGCCACCGAGGCGAGACGCCTGCTGGAGGCAGCCCACGGTGAGCTGCCCGGGGCCTCACGCGCCGACATGGATGTGTTGGAACTCGATGCGGATCGTTCCCAACTCGGCTCGACCGTGCAGATGTGGGCTCGTTACCTGATCGAGATCGGCGGCCGCGATCCGAAGGTGGCAGCGTGGGAGTTCGACCTGGGTGAGGCGTACGATCCCCAGCTGCTCTACCACTACGTGAAGGCCTTGACGGCCCGGGAACTCCCCGACATCGGACAGCACCTGGCCGCCTTCCTCGATCTACAATCTTCTCTCGACGCCGCGCTGACGGCGCAGAACCGTCGCACCGCCTGGAACGAGCTCTACATGGATCGTCTGGAGGTCATGCTCTTGCAGATCCGTGCCGTGCTCGCTCGTGCCGACGGCGACAAGGAGAAGATGCTGAGCCACGCACGGGCTGCGAGCGAGCGCGAGGGGCGAATGCCCTACTCCTACGGGCCGCCCTTCGTGGATTACCCAGCCGCCCAGTTCCTCGGGGATCTGCTGCTGGCCGAGGAGCGCTACGAAGGCGCGGCGCAGGCCTATCGCGAGCAGCTGGCACGGTCGCGCAATCGCGTCCAAGCGCTTCGCGGCTTGGAAGCGGCTGAAGGCGCCAGGCGATAGGGGAGCGATAGATCCCGTCAGGTGCGCCGCGTGCGGCGTGAGCGGATCAGGCTGCCTTGGCAGGTTCTGCCGCGCGCAGCATCGCATCTAGGGCCAGCGGTTGGCCCGCGCGCACCGTGGTGACGCCGAAGTCGAAGGTGACCGGTGAGCCGTCGGGGCGGCCCTGCTCGGCACGCAGGTTCATGCGCAGGCGCGTCAGGGCGCGGCTTGCTTCGCCGTCGGTGCAGTTGGCGACCAGCGCCACGAAGCGACCGTTGCCTAGGTGAGCGAGCAGGTCGCGTTCGCGGAACACCTCCTGCATCGCTTCAGCGAAGCCGACCAATGTGCGCTCGAAGGCGGCGTTGCCGAAGTCGCGCTTGAGCTCACGGGCCCCTTTGATCTGCACCACCGCTAGCGACGCCGGCAAGCGTTGGCGGGCACAACGGCGAAGTAGCCCTTGGCCGGTGTGCTCGAGGCCGCGCTGGTTGGGCAGCGCGGTGACGGGATCCTCGATCGCCGCGCGGTCCGTGCGCACCACGTGGTCGAGGATGCCGCCGAGGTCCACCAGGCGCTCGATAGCCTGCTCGTCCAGCTTGCGCGGGGCGTAGTCGTACACGCAGAGGCTGCCAAAGGGCAGGCCCGTGCCTGTCCTCAGGGGCACGCCCGCGTAGAAGCGCACGTTGGGCGCGCCCGCGACCCAGGGGTTGTCGGCGAAGCGCTCGTCCGCCTGCACGTCCGGCACCACCAAGGGGCCCTTGTGGCAGATCGTGTGGGCGGAGAAGGCGACGGGACGTGGCGTTTCCGTGGTGGTGATGCCCTGGCGTGATTTGAACCACTGGCGGTCATCGTCGACCAGGCTGACCAGGGCGATCGGCGCTTGCAGCAGATCGCTCGCGATCCGCGTGACGCGGTCGAAGCGTTCATCGGCACGCGTGTCGAGCAACTGCAGCTCGTGCAGCGCCGTCACTCGGGCGGCATCGTTCTTGGGAATCGGTGGCGCGGCGGGCATCGCTTCTCGGTCGTCTGCTCGTGGGCGAGGGCGGTAGCACCGCCGGGATGGATCAATATGCCATCATCGGCCCCGTCGATACTTAGACCCAGCCCGCCTCTCGCGCATGTGCGTCCAGGCGGTGAGCGGTCTGTCACCTTCGCTTATGTCGCAAGGACGCTCAGGGACGAATGCTCAGCGCAATTCTCATCGGATTTGTGAACGGTGCCCGCACCTTTGCGGCGCCCGCGATCGTCGCCTGGGCGGCAGCCTTCGGCATCGTTCAGGTGGCTGACTCGCGGGTCACCTTTCTCACCTCTACCGCGCCCGCGGTCATCCTCACCGCTCTGGCCCTGCTCGAGCTGGCGGCTGACAAGCAACCCGCGATTCCGTCGCGCAAGTCGCCTGCCGCACTGGTGGCGCGCGCGGTGCTGGCCTCGCTCGGCGGAGCGGCGCTGGCCAGTCATTTGGGGGGTGGCACGCTGGTGGTGGTGCTCGTGGTCGGCGCCGCGATGATCGGCGCCTTCGTCACCTACACCATGCGTGCACAGCTCGCTCAGCGCTTGGGCCGCGACTTGCCGGCGGCACTGCTGGAAGACGTCGCGGTGATCGCCGTCGCCGCGCTGGCGCTCTCGCCGTTGTTGCTGCCCGCCGCCAGCGAGGCGGAGACGCTCAGCGACGAGGGGTCGCCCTCGGTGGCCATCGCCACGGCGTTCGGGCCCGAGTTCGACGCGCTCGCGCCGTACGTGGAGGGTGCTGAGGTGGTCGAGCACAACGGCGTCACGTTCCTAAGAGGATCGATCGCCAAGGTGTCGGTGGTGTTGTTCCGCACGGGCATCAGTACCGTCAACGCGGCGATGACCACGCAGCTCGCCATCGACCGGTTCGTTGTGGATGAGATCATCGTCAGCGGCATCGCCGGCTCCCTGGACGGGGGCCTCGCAATCGGTGACGTCGCCGTGCCCGCCCGTTGGGGCAAGTACGATGAGATGGTGTACCTGCGGGATATGCCCAACGCAGCGGCCGCCCTGCCGCCGGGAATCGTCACCGACTTCCCGCCGTTCGAGTTCATGGCGCCGCGGAGCATTCCCGTGGCCTCCGTCGACACTGCGCAGGCCGAGCGACGTTTCTGGTATCCAGCAGACCCGGCCTTGATGGCCGCGGCGGCGCGTGCGGCTGAGGTGACCGAGCTGCAAGCGTGCCTCGATGCGGACGACGCCTGTCTGCGCGGCAAACCGCGCGTGCACGTGGGCGGCAGCGCGGTGACCGGTTCGGTGTTCCTCGACAACGCGCGCTTTCGCGAGTATCTGCGACGCACCTTCGATGCGCAGGTGGTGGAGATGGAGACGGCGGCCATCGCCCAGGTCGCCTACGCCAATGGCGTGCCCTACGTGGCCTTCCGCTCCGTGTCGGATCTTGCCGGGGGCGAGCCGAAGGGCAACGAGATGCGCGTGTTCATGGGCTTAGCCGCGCGTAACGCCGCCACCTTGGTGCGTGCTTACCTGGCCGAGCGAGGCGGGGCGGGTTGAGCGGGTGCTTCAGCGCCGCATGAAGGGCGCTGACAAGTACGTATACTCGCTGGGCAATGCCGTTCACCGTTTCCCACGTCGCCGCCGTCGTACCGCTCCAGCGCATGCTCGGGGCGCGCACGTCGTTCTCGGCGCTGGCGATCGGTGCGATGGTGCCGGACCTTGGCTACTACGTGCAGTCCTGGACCTTGGCCGTGCACCTACACTCACTCGAGGGGGCGGTGACGACGGGGATCGCGATCGGGCTCTGCCTGTTTCTGCTCTACCACTGGTTGGTGCGTCCCGCCTACGTACGCTTGTTGCCGCGCTGGGTGAGCAGCCGCCTGGAGGCGGAGGCGTGGCGACGGGGTTGGCCCTCGCGCGAACCCATGTGGGCGGTGCTCGTGTGTTTGGCGATCGGTACACTCACGCACATCGGGTGGGACTCGTTCACCCACCCGCGTGCGGGCAGCCTGTGGGGCGATTGGTTCGCGGCGCCCGTGTTCGCTGAGCAGAGCTTGCCGCGCTACGTGGTGTTGCAGCACCTCAGCACGATTGCAGGCGCTGTGGCGTTGCTGGTCGGGATCGGCTTGTGGGCGCGTGCCACGCCGGCCCACCTCAGTCCCGCCGCCGCGCCGCACGGCGTGTTCGGACATCCGCTGTTGCCGCTCACCGTGGTCGTAGTGCCTGCGTTGGTGGGGTTTGCGAGTGCCGCGGCGTCGCTGTCGGGGGTGAGGCCCGTGGAGGAATTCCTCGTTCTGGTGGCCTACTTCGGTGGCGCTTGCGTACTCGCGCTCGGCCTCGTCACCGGCGTGCTCGTGCCCTTACTCGGCCTCGGTGAGCGGCGCTGAGTAACACCGTCGGGCCTGCCGATGCGATGCTACTCGCCTCGCCTGACGATATCTTTCGCCATGTTGCTCAAGGTGGGCACCATGGCCTTGAACTGATTGGCCTGCTCAGGGTTTGACGCATTGCCGTCCACCGCCCGCTTCACCACCCCCTGCACGATGGCGGCCAGGCGGAAGAAGCTGAAGGCGAGGTAGAAGGGCCAGTGATCGATGCCGTCGCGCCCCGTGCATTCGCAGTAGGTGCGCACGTACTGCGCTTCGCTCGGAATGCCCAGCTTCTCCCGCGCCAGTCCCAGCAGGCCGCGGGTGGCGGCCGTGTTCGGCAGACGCCACTGCATGCACTGGTAGGCGAGGTCCGAGTAGGGGTGGCCGAGGGTCGACAGTTCCCAGTCGAGCACGGCCACGATGCGCGTGTCCTGCGCCGGCCGGGCGGTCTCGATGATGAGATTGTCGAGGCGGTAGTCGCCGTGGACGAGGGCGACCTGGCCATCATCCTCAGGTTGGTTGTCCTCCAGCCATGCCATGAGCCAGTCCATCGACGGGATCGGCTCGATCACCGAGGCCTGGTACTGCTTGCTCCAGCGCCCGATCTGCCGGGCGTAGTAGTTGCCTGGTTTGCCGAAGTCGCTGAGGTCCGCGGCGGCCACGTCCACCTGGTGCAGGGCGGCCAGCACCTGGTTTTGCTGATCGTAGATGGTGCTGCGGGTCTGCTCGTCCACCGTGGGCAAGGCCGGATCCCAGAAGATCTCCCCTTCCACGAAGTCCATGACGAAGAAGTCTCGGCCGAGGGGGGAATCCTCCGTGGCGAGCAGGTGCACCGTCGGCACGGGCACCTGCTGATCCGCCAGCGCCTGCATCACCCGATATTCCCGTGCCACCTGGTGCGCGGAGGGCAGCAACTTACCGGGTGGCTGGGTGCGCAGCACGTAGCGACCGCCCTCGGCCACGAGCAGGTAGGTGGGGTTGGATTGGCCCTGGCGGAAGCGTTCGATGCTCTGCAGCTTGCCGAAGCCCGCAATCTGGTCGGCGAGGTATGATCCAATGAGGTCCTGGTCCAGGCTGTCGCTGACGTTGTCCACGCGCGCTCCGGCGGTCGAAGAGAAATGACAAGCAGGGCGTCACGAAGGCGCCTGCGGTGCGGGGATCAGCTTAACCCGGTCTCGGAGTTGCCGACACCTGCGCTCAACGTTTGGAGCTTCGCCTTGCAAGAACTCACCATGAATCTGGGCTTGAGCCCGAAGGCCCACGCGATGCGCGAGCAAGTGCGCGAGATCATCGATCTGCACGTGCGCCCGGCGGAGGAGATCTACGCCCGCGAGGTAGGCGTCGGCGACCGTTGGCAGCTCACGCCCGTACAGTTGGAACTGCTCGGCGCCCTCAAGGCACGGGCGCGCGAAGCGGGCCTGTGGAACCTCTGGCTCACCGCCACCGAAGACGCGGCGCTCAACACCGTCGACTACGCCTATCTGGCCGAGGAGATGGGACGCTCACCGCTCGCCGCCGAGGTCTTCAATTGCTCCGCCCCCGACACGGGCAACATGGAGGTGTTGCATCGCTTCGGCACACCCGCGCAGCAGACCGCCTGGCTGACGCCATTGCTCGACGGGGAGATTCGCTCCGCCTACCTCATGACCGAGCCCGACGCGGCGTGCTCCGATGCCACCAACATTGCCATGCGCTGCGAACCCGACGGTGAGCACTACGTGTTGAACGGCGAGAAGTGGTGGGCCTCCGGCGCCGGTGATCCGCGCTGCAAGGTGTACATCGTCATGGTACGTACGGGGGCCGAAGATGCACCGCGCCACCAGGCGCACTCGATGATTCTCGTGCCCAGCGATACCGCGGGGGTGGAAGTGCTGCGGGCGATGGAGATCTACGGCCACGACGACGCTCCCCACGGACACATGCACCTGCGCTTCACCGACGTGCGGGTGCCGCGCGATCACCTGCTGCTCGGTGAGGGCAGAGGCTTCGAGATCGCTCAGGCGCGCCTGGGGCCCGGTCGCATCCATCATTGCATGCGCGCTGTCGGCATGGCGGAGGAGGCCCTGCGCCTGCTCTGTCAGCGTTCGGTGTCGCGCGAGGCCTTCGGTAAGCCCCTCGCCCTGCTGGGCGCCAACCACGACATCATCGCCGAGTGCCGGATGGAGATCGAGATGGCCCGCCTCCTGTGCCTCAAGGCCGCTTGGATGATCGATCGCGGCGACCCGCGCGCTGCCGCGCCGTGGATCAGTCAGGTGAAGGTGGTGGCGCCGCGCACCGCCTTGCACGTGCTCGACGAGGCGATTCAATTGCACGGTGGCGCGGGGGTCAGTCAGGACACGCCGTTGGCGCGGGCCTGGACCTTGATGCGAACCCTGCGCCTGGCCGACGGCCCCGACGCCGTACATCGCCGTCAGGTGGCGCGCCACGAGCTGCGTGCGTACGTGCCGCGGTAGCCACAATCTGTAGCGATTCCCCGTTGCCTTTCGCGGTGCCTCGATTCTGGATGCACCGCACTTGAAAACTCCTGTGACCGTCGTTGACCAACCGGTTCGGCGGTCTCCACAATGCCCGCGCTGAATCACTTGGCTTGGCTCCAGCAACGTGTCTGCGTTGCGGCGGCGAGCTTTCCTGACCTCAAGACGAAGCAGTAAGTAGGGCACGGAAGCTCTGCGATCCCTTTGCTGCACGTATCCCGGCGGGTGCGTGCCGCGTTGGCCGGCCGCCAGGGGGTGGCCGGTCCTTTTTCCGATAACCTTATCCAAGTGTTAAGTAGCGTTACAGTCGTTGGTTGCCGGTCGGTGCAGTGGCACGATCAGAACATCAAACACGATACTGGCGGAGGGAAGCTCATGGATGTTTGGAAGTTTGTGCGAGATGCCGGTAAGGCCATCGGGATCGGTCGCAAGAAGGATGCGGCGCCAGATGCCTCAGCTCTCAGCGCGGAGGTGAAGGAGCTCGGGTTGCCCGGAGATGATCTGCAGATCTCCGTGGATGGCGATCGCGTGCGCCTGGAAGGCCGTGCGCCCACCCAAGAAGAGAAAGAGAAGATCATCGTGGCCGTCGGTAACCTTGAAGGTGTGGCCGAGGTCGAGGAGGCCATCGTGGCGGACTCCGGTGCGGCCGAACCCGTCTTCCACACGGTGGCGTCGGGGGACACGCTCTGGGCAATCGCCGAGAAGACCCTCGGCAGTGGCGCCAAGTACATGAGCATCTTCGAGGCAAACAAGCCGATGCTGAGCAACCCCGATCGCATCTACCCAGGTCAGGTGTTGCGTATTCCCCAGGGCTAGTGGGCCGCGATCGTCTGGCTGCCCGGGACTGGCGGTTCCCGGCACAGTAGCGGAGTATCTGGAGTGGGCAGAAGTCCTCGGATCGCGAAGGCGGTCCGGGGATTTCTTTATTGACCTTGCCTACTCGAGGAGCGCTCCGTGTGAGTCGGTTGGAAAATCTGGTCGAGGACTACGCCACCGAACCGGTGCCCCAGGCGGAGACCTACGGCGGCGTGCGTATCGGCTTCATCCTCGGCGGCATCGGCGTTGCCCTGCCTGCGTTGTTGAGCGGAGCCGAGGTCGGGGTCGCCCTCGGCTTCGAAGCCAGCTTGCTCGCCTTTCTGGCCGCCGCCGTGCTGGTCAGCACCCTGGCCATCGTCACCGGTTGGGTCGGGATGCGCAGCCGCCTGTCCACCTACATGATCCTGCGCTTCTCCTTCGGCACACAGGGTGCGCGTTGGGTGAACTTGACCTTCGCCATCGCCCAGTTCGGCTGGTTCGGCGTCAACGCTTATTTCTTCGGTGCCGCCGGTGAGCAGATCGGCGAGCAAGTGCTCGGCGCGACCCTGCCCTCGGCCGCCTACGTGATCGGCGGGGGCGTGCTGATGACGGGGGCAACGATCTTCGGCTTCAAGGCGCTCGACAAGCTGGCCCTGATCGCCTTTCCTCTCATGCTCACGATGCTGGTGATGATGGTGGCTCGCACCTTCGAGGCGACGTCGTGGGAGACGCTCACCACCCTGGCACCCACGGCGCAGATGAGCTTCGGCCAGGCGGTCACCACCCTGTCCGGCGGCATCATCGTCGGCGTCCTGCTGGTGCCGGACCTGACGCGCTATGCGCGCGGGCCTCGCGATGTGGTGGTGGCGGTGATCATCGCCCTCACGCTGATCGAGACCTTAGTACACGCGGTGGCGGCCGGCCCTGCCTTGCACCTCGGGGAGATCGAGCCCCTGGCCATCATGCTCGCCCTCGGCTTCGGCGCCTTCGCGTTGGTGTTTCTGGTCGTGGCCAGCCTGACCACCAATGCCGTTAACCTCTACGGCGCAGGATTGTCACTCGCCTCCATCTTTCCGCGCACGAGCGAGTGGGTCTTCGTGGTGGTGGCCGGCGTCATCGGCACGGCGATCGCCCTTACCGATGTCAGCGACGTGTTCATCGACTTCCTCGTCTGGCAGAGCGTGATCTTCTCCTCGGTGTTGGGGGTGTACGTGGTGGACTTCTTCATCCTGCGCGGTGGTGACTATCGCCTGGAGCAACTCGACGGCGCGCACAGCAGCGTCAACCCATCTGCCTTCATCGCCTGGGCGCTCGGTGCCGTGGCCGCGGCGCTCGCCTACTTCGATAAGACGCACGTCACGGGTATCGCCAACCTGGACGGCGTGCTGGTGGCGGCCCTCGTGTACGGGGGCTTGGGGCTGATACGGCGGCGCGAGGCGCGGAGGGTGGTTGCATGAGGGTCGGCGTAGATGTGGGCGGCACGCACACCGACGCCGTGGTCATCGACGACAACCAGCTGTTGGCCGCGCACAAGACGCTCACGACCGGCGACATCGCCAGCGGCGTGCTGGACGCGGTGCGCGAGGTGCTCACGCAGGCGGGCGTAGCCCCTGATGCCGTACGCATGATGAACCTCGGCACCACTCAGTTCACCAACGCGGTGGTCGAGCGTCGACGGCTCTCGCCGATTGCCGCCCTGCGCATCGGCGGCCAGTCGTCTTCGGCCTTGCCGATCGCGGCGAAGTGGCCTCGCGAACTTCGTGAGGTGGTGTTGGCGGATCCAGCACTCGCCGGTGGCCTGCTGGTGGACGGGGGAACGGAGTACGACGGGAAGCCCATCGTGCCCCTCGACGAGGCGGCCCTGGACGATGCGGTGGAGCAGATAGCGCGTAGCGGCGTGAGTGCGGTGGCCGTGACGTCCGTCTTCGCGACCACGGACGCCAGCGCCGAGCGCGAGGCGGCCGCTCGCCTGCGCACGCGGGTGCCCGGGATTCGCATCGCCCTCTCACACCAGCTCGGTCACCTCGGGCTCTATCAGCGCGAGAACGCGACGCTGCTCAACGCCGCCCTCCTGCCCCTGGCGAACGACGTGGTAAGCGCCTTCGAGCAGGCCTTCGCG
The DNA here is from genome assembly GCA_039815145.1 of Pseudomonadota bacterium. NCBI lineage: Bacteria > Pseudomonadati > Pseudomonadota > Pseudomonadota bacterium. The sequence continues at coordinate 12,587 of JBCBZW010000026.1, read as the reverse complement.
GCCTTGTCCATGCGCTGCCCCTTCTTCATCTCCCAGAACGACGGCACGCTGATGGCGGCTGCATTCGCCCGCAGCTACCCGGTCTTCACCTTCTCCTCCGGCCCCACCAACTCCATGCGCGGCGCCCTGTGGCTCGCCCGCCACGGCGACGCCATGGTGGTGGACGTGGGCGGTACGACGGCCGATATCGGCATGCTCGTCGACGGCTTCCCGCGTCCATCCGGCAGCGCCGTGCGCGTGGGCGGCGTCCTAACCAACTTCCGCATGCCGGACGTACTAGCGGTCGCATTAGGCGGTGGTTCTCAGGTGAGCGAAGACGGTGGCAGCGTAGGACCGGGCTCCGTGGGGCGGGATCTGCGCACGCGGGCGCTGGTGTTCGGCGGCGATCAGCTCACGGCCACGGATATCGCCGTGGCCCAAGGCCGGGTACAGATCGGCGATCCCGGGTGCGTCGCCCAGGTGCCCGCCGCCACGGTGGCGGCGGCGAGTCGCGTGATGCGCGAGCGCCTGGAGGTGCACGTGGATCAGATGAAGACCAATCCGGCGCCGCTGCCGTTGGTGGTGGTCGGCGGCGGTGGCTTCCTCGTGCCGGACGGACTGGCAGGGGTGAGTGAGACCTTGCGGCCCCAGGACGGGGCGGTGGCCAACGCCATCGGCGCTGCGCTCGGGCAGATCGGCGGTGAAGCGCAAAGTGTGTATGTGGCGTCTCGGCAACCGCGGGAGCAGGCGCTGGCGGCGGTCAAGGCAGAGGCGATCGCGCGCGCCGTGCAGGCGGGCGCGCGCGAGGGCACTGTGGACGTGGTCGAGGTAGGGGAGGTGCCTCTCAGCTACTCCGATGAGCCGGGCGGCACCTTGCACGCGCGCGCCGTGGGCGATGCGGATCTCGAGCGGGTATCAGCAGTGAGTGGGGAGGCGGCGCGATGAGTGGCGATGGAGGTGAGCGCTTGCGTCAGGTGCGGGCCGAGCATGTGGAGGCGATCGCTCGCGGCGGCGCCTTCCTGGCCACCGGCGGTGGAGGCGATACGCTGATCGGTGAGATTCTCGCCGAGCGCGCCCTCGACGGTGTCGGCGCGGTCGACCTGCTGCCCTTGGAGGAGCTCGACGACGACGCGTTAGTGGTGGCGATAGGCTCCGTGGGCTCACCGACCATCATGCAGGAGAAGCCCGGCAACGGCCGCGAGGCCGGTTGGGCCCTCGATGCCCTGGAGGCTTTTCTCGGCCGCCGCACCACCGCGCTGATCGCCTTCGAAGCCGGGGGCGTGAATGCGCTCGTGCCCTTCGTCGCCGCCGCCGAGCGCGGCCTGCCCGTGGTCGACGCCGACGGCATGGGGCGCGCCTTTCCCGAACTGCAGATGGAGTCCTTCTCCATCTACGGCATCTCCGCCACCCCCCTCGCGGTGGCCAGCGAACTCGGCGATCGCGTGGTGCTCGACCACGTGCGCGACCCCTTGATCACCGAACACCTGGTGCGCCAGTTCTCGGTGGTCGCAGGCGGTGGTCAGTGCTTGAGTGCGGAGCATTGCATGAGCGGTGCGCAGGCGAAGGAGGTCACGATCCCCAGCACGATCAGCCTGTGCCATCAGATCGGCGAGCTGATCGGCCGCTTCGGTAACCGCCTCGAGCCCTTCGTCGATGCCCTGAGAGACTTACTCGCGCCGACACACTACGGAGAGGTACACGTGTTGACGACGGGCAAGGTGACGGACATCGAACGCCGAGTGGAGGGCGGCTACGACTTCGCCACCCTGCAGGTACAGCCCTTCGCCGGGGGTGTGCCCGTGCAGGTGGGCATCAAGAACGAGTACCTCCTGGCGACGGCGGGTGAGCGGGTGCTGGCGACGACGCCGGACCTGATCTGTGCGCTGGATCTCGAGACGGGGCTGCCGATCACGGCTGAGACCCTGCGCTACGGCCAGCGCCTGCAACTGCTCGCCATCGGCGCGCCGGCACGCATGCGAACGGCGAAGGCGTTGGAATTCGTGGCGCCTCGAAACTTCGGTTTCGATCAAGTCTACGTTCCGATCGAAACCCTCGCCGCCAATCGCTGACATTGCTGCAAGGCAGCGTCGCGCCGTCGACCCTCGGCGTTGCGAACGCGACGAACTGACGTCGATTCGGTCGCGTTGGAAGAGCTTGTCGCGTGAGTCGTGCCAGCCGTGACCTGGCGTGTTGTCGAGTGCGATAGGGACAGCTAAGCTGCCTCGCCTCAAGCCGTGAGAGGGGTCGTTTTTCGACGCCCGCTGCGGCACCTGTCGACGCGACGCAGCAGAGCGTCAGATATTGGGTGATCCGGTGGAGAGCGGACGAATGGCGCAGCGGCAAGAAGACCATCACCAGTTCAGTGAGGAGCTCAAGCAGCGCCTCGGTACCACCTGGGCCGAACAGATTCCTTTGGCTCGTTTCATGCGCTTGCAGCTGCGTGAGCTCGACGCGCGGGGCCTGCGATTGTTCGCCCCGCTCACGCCGAGCGCCAACCATATGGGCACGGGGTTCGCCGGTGCCCTGCAGACGGCAATGACTCTGGCGGGTTGGGGCCTGACGGCGGCGCTCGTCGATGACTGTCCACCTAGCGATATCGTTGCGCAAAGCGTGAAGGTGAAGTTCCTCCTGCCTGTGCGCAGCGATTTCGAAGCGATGGCCGTGATGCCCGACGGGCAGACGGTGGAGTCCTTCCTGACCCAGTTTCGCCGCCGCGGTCGAGCCCGCTTGCACTTGCGCGTGCGCGCGATGGTGGGCGATGAGATCCACGCCCTCGGCGAAGTGGGCTACGCGGCGATTCCGCCGAGCGCTTAGGGACTCAGCGAAGCCCCCTCAGGCGAGCAGGCCGGCGGCGAAGAAGCCGAGGTAGGTGCCGACGGCATTGCCGAGCGAGCCGATCAGCAGCGCCGGCGCCACCAGATCCGGTCGCTCGAGGCCTCGGGCGAGGGCGAGGGCCGAGGTGCCGCCGCCGATGTTGGCCTGGGACGCCACGGCGGCCCCGGCCGGATCGATGCGCATCACGTAGGCGCCCGCGAAGACGAACACACCGTGGACCAGAACCGTGAGGGTGACGAGGGCTGACAGCCCGAACCCAAGGTGGCCCGTGCCCGCGAGTTCACCGAGATCACACAGAGCCCCGATCGCCGCCAGGAACAGCAACACCGAGAACATCCCTAAGGCGCGCGCACCACGCAGGCGCTGGATCACGGGCACTTGCGCCAGGGCGAGGGCGACCGTGGTGAGGACCAGAATCTCGGGCAGCGCCAGTCCCAGGCTTGCGATGATTTCCGTTAGCTTCTGTGCCAGCAGTAGGGCGCCCGCGCCCAGGGCTAACATCACGGCAAGGTCGCCGGGGCCAACGACTTCGTCGTCCGAGGCGTCGGCGTGGGGTTGGGTTGAAGACGTGGTGGCCTCACCGGTGACCTGTGGGCGGCTCGCGGCGCGAGTGCGCCACACGGGGCCAAGCACGCGCGGCAACGCGATCGTCGCCACCATCCACACAGTGGTCATGAGGTTGTCGACCACACCAGCGCTCGCGTAGAGCAGCCCCTCGCGCTGGACCCCGAACTCGAGCGCCACGGCATTGAAGTTCAGGGCGCCGCCGATGTAGGTGCCGACGAACATGCCGGCGAGCGCGGCGCGAAACTCCCCGAAGATCTCCGCTGGGATCAGGACCATGGCGACCAGCACACCGAGCAGTGTGCCGATCGCGCCCAGCGCGAACATGCCCAGCATGGGGATGCCGGCGGCCACGATGCTGCGCAGATCCACCCCGAGCAGCAACCAGAAGATCGCCATCGGGGCGACGTAGGTGAAGATGGCGTCGTAGGCGGGGGAGCCGTCGGTGACCGATGGAATCAGGCCGACGTTGGCGCAGACGGCGGTGAGGGCGATCACCAGCAGGGCGGCGCCGAGCAGGTGCCAGCCGGGCCGTCGCGCCAACCAGTCGCTGATGCCTACGTTGACCGACAGGATGGCGAGCACCCCGAGGGGTGCGGTGATCATCACGGGGCGCCGAGCTCCGGGAAGGCCTCCCGCAGACTGCCGTAGAGGGCGTCGAGTTCCTTCTGCTCCGTGCCGTCTACGTTGATCAGGCGCATGAGCTTGGCCACGAAGGCCATGCGCATGGTCGGGCTGTCCTTCAGGTAGGCGCTCACGGTCTCCACGTCTTCCAGGGGATCGCCGCGCGAGGCCTGCGCCGCCTCGAAGAGATGGGCGATCTGTGCATCGCTCAGGTCGAACTCCTCGCGCATGATCTGGGTGAAGGCGTTGCGCTCGCGCTGGCTGATCGTGTCGTCGGCGGCGATCAGGTGGTAGAGCACGGCAGCGACGCCGCTGTGCAGCATGGCGTCATCGCGATTCGTAAACAGGTGGCTCTCCTCGCTCAGAGAGTCCAGCCATTGGCGGATCGAGGCAAACATGCGGGCGGTCGTCCTTGAGGCTGCGCGGGTGTCGGGGTGTGGCGTGTGTCCCCACCTTTGCTATGCAGCATACTCGAAGCGGTGCGCAGGCGGCGATCCTCGCCCGTCGCGGTTGGGCTGCAGCATGCGTATGCAGGCGGGCGGGCATAGAATGGCGAGTCGTGTGCAAGGACAGCCGGAGTCGCCATGAGACTAACCGTCGCCAACGCGCTGGCGCGCCTGGCCCAGGTCGACACGCCGTTCCGAGAGCTGTTCACCCATGGCAGCATGAGCGTGGAAATCTATCGGCCCATCAGCGTCGATAGGCAAACGCCGCACACGCGTGATGAGCTCTACGTGGTGGCCTCGGGCAGCGGTTGGTTCGTGGCTGACGGGGAGCGCGAGCGGTTCGAAGCGGGCGAAGTGCTCTTCGTGCCCGCCGGCGTGACCCACCGCTTCGAGGACTTCTCCGAAGATTTTGTGACTTGGGTGTTCTTCTACGGCCCTGAGGGCGGGGAGGCACCGACGGGCGCGAGCGACGCTTGATCGCGCCGCGCCGCGCGCTATAATTTTCGCGTCCCTCGGGGACACCGCCGATTTAAGTACCAACTTGCGGGCGGGATAGAAGTACGGCTAAAGCGGCGCCCACGAATCCTCCCGCCCCGGATTCCGGCTCCCGCCGGAATGGTGTTCGGGGCAGCGAAGAGGATTCCATGTCCTACGATCAGTGTGATTCCCCGTCCGTTGCGGCGGAGGCCTTCTGTTCTGCGGTGGCCTCGGCGATCGCCGAGCGCGCACACGCGCGCAGCCCGCGGGCGTTCGTAGACTGCCAGGTCATGCTCGCCCATCGGGCGGTGGTGGTGGCTGGGGAACTCGGCTTCTGGCCTCCCCTCGGGGCCTTCGAGGGGGTGTGCGACGCGGTGGCGCCGATCGTCCAGGCGCAACTCCTGGCCGTGCAGAACGCCGGCTGGACCCTGGACGCCTCCCCGGCCAGCTACGCCGTCATCAATCGCCTGCAACGCCTGCCTACGCACCGAGCCCGTGCGCTGGCCCAGGGCGGAGACGGTCACTGGCGGGATGACGGTTCGTCCCGGCGTCTGGGCCGAGCTCACGGACGCGTCCTGGTTGAGCCTGCGCTCGAGGTCACGGCCCTTCAGGCACGAGCGCCCGAGCCGCGCGAAGCGCGCCGAGTCTTCGAGGCTCGCCTGGCCCGCCCGGCGTCCGCCCGGTCCGCGATCTGCAAACTCCCCTCCAAGGCGGTATAACGCCTCCTGGGCCCGCGCGTGGGCTCGCTGGAGGTGAAGCGGCGTGAGCACAGGGTTGATTGCACTGTTGGATGACGTGGTGTCGATCGCCAAGGTGGCGGCGGCCTCCTTGGACGACGTGGCGGGCCAGGCCGCGAAGGCAGGCGCCAAGTCCGCCGGCGTGGTCATCGACGACACCGCCGTCACGCCGCGCTACGTGGTCGGCTTCGCGGCCGCGCGGGAGATCCCGATCGTCTACAAGATCGCGGTCGGTTCCCTGAAAAACAAGGTGCTGGTGCTGCTGCCCGTGGCCCTGCTGCTGAGCAAGTTCGCGCCGTGGATCATCACGCCGCTGCTCATGTTGGGAGGCTTCTACCTCTGCTGCGAAGGCGCCGAGAAGGTGCTGGAAGTCTTCCTCCCTCACCAAGCGCACAAGCACGAGGAAAAGGTGGGCTTGGCCGAGACCAATGCGCAGGCCCTCGAGGACAAGAAGGTGGCGAGCGCCATTCGCACGGACTTCATTCTGTCCGCGGAGATCATGGCGATCGCCCTGTCCGAGGTGTCCGATTCACCGTTGTTAACCCAGGCCATCGTGCTGGCCATCGTCGGCATCGGTATCACCTTGGCGGTGTACGGTGCGGTCGCCTTGATCGTGAAGGCGGATGACATGGGTGTCGCCCTCGCCGCGACCAAGTGGGAAGGCCCCCTCGGTGGCGGTGTGCGGGCGTTCGGCCGTGCCCTGGTGGTGGCGATGCCGGGGTTCCTGAAGTTGCTGGCGGCCGTGGGTACGGCCGCGATGATCTGGGTCGGCGGTGGCATCGTGATTCATGGGCTCGCCGTGTTCGGCGCAGACGGGGTGGAGCACTGGCTGCACGATGTCGCCGTCATGGTGGCGCACGCCGTGCACGTGTTCGAGGGCTTTGTCGAATGGCTCGTGTTCGCCACCGGCGCCGGCGTGTTCGGGTTGGTGGTGGGTCTGCTGCTGATTCCGGTGGTCGGGCGCGTCGTGGCGCCGACCTGGGGGGCCTTGAGCGGTCTGCTGCCGGGCAAGGACAAGGCGGAGAAGGATGCAGGCCATGCTGAACAGAACCATTAACCGACTGCCGCGTCGTACTATCGCCCTGGGCGCCGGCGCCGTCGCGACCTTGGGGCTCGCCGCCTGCGGGGGTGATGGCGGAGTGGCGAGCAACGCCGCCGTGCCCGATGTGGATGTTCTCGCCCGCGAGTACGTGTCCCTGGAACTGGCCATGGGGCGCCACGATCCCGCTCACGTCGACGCCTACTTCGGTCCCGAAGAGCTCGCCGCCCTCGCCGAGCAGGCCGATCTCGCTCCGGCCGAGATCATCGAACAGGCCGATGCCCTGAGCGCGCGCTTGGAGCCTCTGGTCAGAGTCCGAGAAGGGCGCGCACGCGATCGCCTACGCGGTTTGCTTGCACGCCTGCACGCGTTGCGCACGCGGGCCGCCATGGCGGCGGGTGAACGTCTCTCCTTCGATCAGGAGGCTCTCGCCCTCTTCGGTGTGACGCCTCCGACGTACGACGCGGCCCACTTCGAGGCCCTGCTCGTGGACATCGAGACCTTGCTCCCGGGCGAGGATCCCCTGGCCGACCGGGTGAGCGCGTTTCTCGAACGCTTCGAGGTACCTGCCGATCGGCTCGATGGCGTGTTTCAGGCGGCGATCGATGAGTGCCGCGCGCGCACGCTGGCGGCCCTCGAACTCCCCGCTAAGGAGCGCTTCACCCTCGAGTACGTGAGCGACAAACCCTGGAGCGGTTACAACTGGTACCAGGGCGATGCCGAGAGCCTGATCCAGGTCAACACGGATCTGCCCCAGCAGATCAACCGCGCCGTCGATCTGGGTTGCCATGAGGGCTATCCCGGCCACCACACCTACCAGACGCTGCAGGAGCTGAATTTGGCCCAGGGCGAGGGGTGGATCGAGTACACGGTGCAGCCGCTGTTCAGTCCGTCGGCCCTGCTGGCCGAGGGCAGCGCCAACTACGGCATCGAGGTGGCCTTCCCCGGTGACGATCAGGTGGCCTTCGAGAAGCGCGTCCTGTGGCCCCTCGCGGGGCTGGACGTGGCGGAGGCGGATCGCTACTACGCGCTCCAGCGCCTGCGGGCGCGCCTGAGTTACGCGCGCAACGAGGCGGCGCGTGGCTATCTGGACGGGCAGATGTCCCGTGAGCAGGCGATCGACTGGATCGTGCGCTACAACCTCGTCGATCGTGACCAAGCGGAGCAATCGCTGGATTTCATCGATACCTACCGCAGCTACGTCGTCAACTACAACCTGGGCCGTGACCTAGTGCGGACCTTCGTCGAGGCGGCGGGGGACGACCGCTGGACGGCCTTCACCCGCCTGCTGTCGGCGCCGATGATCCCGGCCGATCTGCAACCCTGACGAGCGGGACCGTCTCCGCCTAGCGACGCGCGCCCGGCACTGCGACCGCAGCTGTCCGGACGGCATCTATGCAGCGATGGATTCGATCCAGATCACGCTGCTGTAGTCGTAAATTTCGCTGCCTTGCAGCATAATATCGCCCCCTCGCGCGTAGGCCCTAGGACCCCCCGAATGACCAGTCTTCTGCGAAGCCCTTGGACCCTTTCCATCATCATCGTGCTGGTCCTGGTGGCCTGGATGACCTCCGGTGCGCTGTCCGACGGATCGGCGTCTTCTTCGACGCCCGTCGCCGAGGCGGGCGACGGCGGTGTAGGGGCGCGCGAGGGCCGTCTTACGCGCGTGCAGTATCAGGAGGAGTTCGCGCAGCGCATCGAGCGTCGTCTGCAGGTGAGCGGGCGTACGGAGGCCTCCCGCGAGGTGCAGGTGAAGGCGCAGACTTCCGGTCGTATCGAGGCCACCGTTGCCCTGCGCGGTGCGCGCATGGAGGCGGGTGAGGAAGTGTTGCGCCTTGACCTCAGCGACCGCCAGGCGCGCCTGACGCAAGCCAAGGCCTTGGTGCGTCAGCGCGAACTCGAGTACGCGTCGAACAAGGCCCTCAAGCCCTCCGGCTTCAACACCGAGGGCCGAGTGGCGGAGACCTTGGCCAACCTCGAGGGCGCGCGAGCAGAATTGCGCCGGGCGGAGCTGGACCTCGAACGCATGGTGGTGCGGGCGCCCTTCGACGGTGCCTTGCAAGATCGTTCGGTGGAAGTGGGCGACTACGTCACTCCGGGCGATCCGCTCTTCACCTACCTCGACGATCGCAAGGTGATCGTGAGCGCTGATGTGTCCGAAGGTGACATCGGCTACCTGCACACGGGGCTGGTCGGGGAAGCACAGCTCATCGACGGCGTCAGCCGCCAGGGGCATGTGCGCTACATCTCACCCCAGGCCGACACTTCCACGCGCACCTTCCTGGTGGAGTTGGAGCTGGACAACGCACAGGGGCGTCTACCCCTCGGCGCATCGGCCGATCTCGGCCTGCCGCTCGAGAGCGTGCTGGCCCACGCCATCTCGCCCGCCCTGATGACCCTGGACGATGCCGGCGGCCTCGGCATCAAGATCGTCGACGACGACAACCAGGTGCGCTTCCTGCCGGTGGAGATCGCCCGCGCGGACGGCGACACGGTCTGGGTGACGGGCCTGCCGGACCCGGCCCGCATCATCACCGTCGGCTACGGCTTCGTCAGCGAGGGCGAGCGCGTGGCCCCCACCTTGGAGTCGCAGAACCAGCGCACGGCGCGCGAGCGGGATGCACTCCCGGACACACGCCTGGTCGAGGCTGACGTCGGCGAGGACAACTGATGAACGCCATCATCGACTTCGCCGTGCACCACGCGCGCACGGTGCTACTCGGCTTGGCTCTGATTCTCGTCGCCGGCGCCGCCAGCTACGTGAACATCCCCAAGGAGGCCGATCCGGACGTCGAGATTCCGGTGATCTACACCTCCCTGTCGCACGAGGGCATCTCCCCCGAGGATGCGGAACGCTTGCTGGTGCGCCCCGTCGAGCAGTCCCTGCGCGCTATCGAGGGCATCAAGAAGATCTCCTCCAACGCCTACCAGGGCGGGGCGTCCGTCACCCTCGAGTTCGACGCGGGCGTGGACACGAGTCTGGCCCTGCAGGACGTGCGCGAGAAGGTGGACGGCGTCAAGGCCGAGTTGCCGGAGGAGACGGACGAGCCCATCGTCTCCGAGGTCACCCTGTCGCGCATGGATCCCATGCTCGTCCTGCAACTGAGCGGTCAGGTGCAGGAGCGGGTGCTGACCCGCCTCGCGCGGGATCTGAAGGACGACATCGAAGGCCTCGCCGGCGTGCTCGAGGTCAATACGGCGGGCGACCGGGAAGAGGTGGTCGAAGTGCTGGTGGATCCGCGCGCCATGGAGAGCTACGAGATCTCTCAGGCGGAGCTGTTCCAGCTGGTCGATCGCAACAACCGCCTGGTGGCGGCCGGCACCTTGCAGGGCCAGCGAGGGCGCTTCCCGGTGAAGGTGCCCGGGGTGTTCGAGACCGTTGAAGACGTGATGGCGATGCCGGTGAAGGCGGATGGCGATCGCATCGTCGCCCTGCAGGACATCGCCAACATCCGGCGCACCTACAAGGACGCCACCAGCTTCGCTCGTATCGACGGCAGGCCATCGATCAGCCTCGAGATCATCAAGCGCGCCGGCGCCAATGTGATCGACACGGTGGACGAGGTGAGGGCGCTGGTCGAACGCGAATCGGCGCTCTGGCCGGCAGCCGTGCAGGCGAGCTTCTCGCGCGATAAGTCCCGCGACATCCGCAACATGCTCAGCGACCTGGAGAACAACGTGCTCTCCGCGGTGCTGTTGGTATTCGTGGTGATCATCGGAATCCTCGGCCTGCGCTCGGCCCTGTTGGTGGGCGTGGCCATTCCCGGCTCCTTCCTGGCAGCGATGCTCGTGCTGAACCTCATGGACATCAACGTCAATATCGTGGTGCTGTTCAGCTTGATCATGGCCGTGGGCATGCTCGTCGATGGCGCCATCGTGGTGACCGAGTTGGCGGACCGCAAGATGGCGGAAGGGTTGGCGCGCAAGGATGCCTACGCGACGGCGGCCAAGCGCATGGCCCTGCCGATCACCGCGTCCACGCTGACCACCCTGGCCGCGTTCTTCCCCCTGTTGTTCTGGCCGGACGTCACCGGCCAGTTCATGCGCTACCTACCGATTACCTTGATCGCCGTGCTGAGTGCGTCCCTGGTGATGGCCCTGGTCTTCGTGCCGACGCTCGGAGGGATCTTCGGGCGGGCGGGGACCCTGGATCCCAAGGCACAAGCGGAGCTGGCCGCGGCGGAGCAGGGGGATCTCGATCAGATTCACGGTTTCACGGGTGCTTACCTTCGGGTGCTACGCGTGGCCCTGCGCGTGCCGATGTTGGCGGTGACGTCGGTCACCGTGCTGCTGGTGGGCATCTACGTGGCCTACGGCGCCTTCGGCAAGGGCATGGAGTTCTTCCCGGACGTGGAGCCCGAGTTCTCGAGCGTGGAAGTGCGCGCGCGCGGCGATCTCTCGCCGCAGGAGCAGGATGCCCTGGTGCGCCAGGTGGAATCGCGCATCCTCGACATGCCCGAGTTCGACTCCGTGTACGCTCGCACCGGCGCCTCACGAGATGAGGGCACCAGCGATGTGGTGGGCACTATCCAGCTTCAGTTCGTGGATTGGAGTGAGCGCCGGCCGGCCGCGCAGATCCTCGCCGACGTGCGCGAACGCACGGCGGATCTCGCGGGCATCGTGGTCACGGCCCGGACGCCGCGGGCGGGCCCCAGCAACGACAAGCCGATCATCATCGAGGTGAGCTCACGCTACCCGGAGCGACTGGAGGCGGCGACCACGGGCATACGCACGCTGCTGGAGGAGGTGCCTGGCCTGCAGGATGTCTCCGATAGCCGTCCCCTGCCGGGCATCGAATGGCGACTGAACGTCGATCGTGCGGAGGCCGCCCGCTACGGTGCCGACGTTACCCTCGTCGGCAACGCGGTGCAGCTGGTCACCAACGGCCTCAAGATCGGTGAGTATCGCCCGGACGATGCGGATGACGAGGTGGATATTCGCGTGCGCTATCCCGCCACCAGCCGCAGCCTCACGGAGATCGACACCCTGCGCGTCTCCTCCGATCGCGGCATGGTGCCCATCGGCAACTTCGTCACACGCATTCCGGCGCAGGAGGTGGGTACCCTGGAGCGTACGGACCTGCGGCGCACGATGAGCGTGAAGTCCGACGTGCGCCCCGGCATGCAGATTCCCGAGCGGGTGGCCGTGCTGCGCGAAGCCGTCGGCGAGCTGCCCCTCGACCGCTCCGTCAACGTGAGCTTCCGCGGCGACAGCGAGGAGCAAGAGTCCTCCCAGGCCTTTCTGATGAGCGCCATGCTGGTGGCCGTGGCGATCATTTACATCATCCTGGTGACGCAATTCAATAGCCTGTTCCAGGGCTTCCTGATCCTGACGGCCGTGCTGTTCTCGACCGGTGGAGTGCTCCTCGGTCACCTGCTTCTCCAGCAACCCTTCGGCTTGGTGATGAGCGGTATCGGGGTGATCGCCCTGGCGGGCATCGTGGTCAACAACAACATCGTACTCATCGACACCTACAACACCCTGCACGGCAGTGGCATGTCGGCGACGGAGGCGATCCTGCGTACCTGTGCGCAGCGTCTGCGCCCCGTGCTGCTGACCACCGTGACCACGGTGCTTGGACTCCTACCGATGGTGTTCGGTATCAACCTGGACTTCTTCGACCGCGAGATCCTGATCGGCGGTCCTTCGTCGCAGTGGTGGACTCAGCTGTCCTCAGCGGTGGCCGGGGGACTCGCCTTCGCGACGGTCCTGACCCTGCTGCTGACCCCGAGCATGCTCATGCTTCAGGCGCGCGTGGAGAGCTGGAACTGGCAGGATTTGCTGCGTCAGCTGCGCGACGCCGAGATTCCCCGCGGGTAGCACTCACCCGCCGCGCCGCAATGATGACGCGGCGCTACAGCTTGGCCGGGGTCTGCAAGCCTGAGG
>JBCBZW010000025.1 GCA_039815145.1 Pseudomonadota bacterium | reverse complement strand
GGGCACGTACACCTTCATGGTCTCAGGCCTTGCCACCGGCGACAGCGGTGGCCAATACCAGGTGCTGGTCGGGGCGACCTCGATTCCCCTGCCCGTGTCGGGCTTCCTGCTCGGCTGCGCGCTGCTGGGGTTGATCGTGACCCGGCGACGGTCCACCTAGGGCGCGATTCGCTGGCGACGCACGAAGCGTCGTGAATTCAAAGAAAGGGCGTCCTACACGGGGCGCTCTTTTTCTTTCTGGCCTTCCGGTCCGACGGGTGATCGGCTGTCAGGCGCCCCGGGGCCTTGCCTTGTGCAGGGCGGCCATCAGGGTGAACAGGCGCATGACATCGATCGGGCTGTCATCGCCCCGGTACTCCCGATAGAGCGTGTCGACGTTCACCGCGATACGCTCTGCATCCCCCCAGCTCGAGTAGTCGCCGAGGGCGATGTCGAAGGCCGCCTCCTCGCTGCTCATGCCCGCCTCGAAGCGCGCCCGTGCTTCGCGATCGATGTAGCTGAGGTAATCGTGCACGCGCTGCACACCTGCCCGGTCGGTGATCGGCCCGTGGCCCGGCACGATGGTGCTGGCGTCGATCGCGAGGATGCGTTCGAGGGCGCGTAGCCAATTGCCGACGGGGCCGGCCCACATGATCGGCGTGCTTTCGATGAAGAGGATGTCGCCGGTGTAGAGCACGTCGTCGTCCGGCACCCAGGCCAGGATGTCGCCCTGGGTGTGGGCAGGTCCCACCTCGATCAAGTGCACGGACTTGTCGCCGACCGCCACCTGCAGCTCACCGCTGAAGGTCTCCGTGGGTGGGGTGAGGGGGATGCCGTCGAAGGTAAACTGACCGAAGCAATGCTGTAGGTAACCCCCGAGCTCACCGAGCTGGTCCGTGGCCGCCATCATCTGCGCCAGCATGGCGGGCGGCACGTCTTCCATCTCCCGCGCGCTGGCCTCGGAGGCGAGGATGCGCGCGTTCTCCACCAGGCGATTGCCGAAGGTGTGATCGCCGTTGGCGTGGGTGTTGACCAGGGTGCCGATATCGCCGGCGGCGGTGCCGGCGGCGTCGCGCATGGCGTCCAGCATCTTCCGGGTGAGGTGTTCGTCGAAGAGCGTGTCGACGAGCAGGGAGGCGCCACTGTCAGTGACAAGCCCCGCGTTGGACCAGCCCCAGGTGCCGTCGGGTTGCATCCAGGCCCAGGTGCCGTTGCCGAGGTCGTGCAGGCCGTGGCGGTAGCAGGGGGTGCTCATGACGGGCTCCTCGTGTGCGGGGCAAGCACGCGGTTGGTGAGTTCACCCAGTCCCTCCACGCGCAGGGTGACCTCGTCGCCATCGGCGAGGAAGCGGCCGCTCTCGAGGCCACAGCCGTTGCCCACGGTGCCCGAACCCAGCACCTCGCCGGGGTGGAGCGTTTCCGCCTGGCTCAGGTGGGCGATGATGCGATCGAAGGTCCAGTGCATGGTGGCGCTGTTGCCCTCGCCGCGCAGCTCGCCATTGACGCTGACGCTCATGGACAAGTCGTAGGGATCACCCACCTCGTCGGCGGTGACCAGCCATGGTCCGAGCACGTTGGCGTTGTCGAAGTCCTTGGACTTGGCGGGCCCGAGCATGCCCGGCATCTCGGCGAGCTGGGCGTCGCGGGCGCTGAAGTCGTTGAAGATCATGTACCCGAAGATGTGCTGGTGGGCGTCAGCGGCGGCGACGTCGCGCCCGCCGCAGCCGATCACGGCGGCGAACTCCAGCTCGTAGTCCAGGACGTGCGAGTAGGCGGGCCAGTGGATGGCCGTGCCCGTGCCACACACGGCGAGGCGGTTGCACTTGTAGTAGAGCGGTTGCTGGTACCAGGCCGGCGGTGGGCGGGCCGCCTCCACGGCCTCCTCGCTCTCACCGCGCATGCGGGCAGCGGTGCGCAGGCACTGGGTGAGGTGCAGTTCGAAGGCGATGAAGTCGCGCATCTGCAGCGGCCGCGGCAGCGGGGCGAGGAGGTCGCATTGCGCCAGGGGTTTGATCGCGTGGCCAGGCGGGTTGCGCGTGAGGCTGGCGCAGCGGGCGAGCGCCTCGTCGCCGCCCTCGATGATGCGCTGGAGACTCTCTAGGGCAGCGGCGTCCGGGGCCGTTCCCGCTGCACTCGCGAGATCCACGATCTCCTGGTTGCCCTCGCGAAGGGCGCCGGCGCGGCCTGTATTACCGTCGCTGTAGGTGACAAAGCGCATTCGCCTCTCCCGCCTGGCTGGGGCGCGCGACAGACCCGCGCGACCGTGACCCGCGATTATGCGCCAAGGACGGTACGGCGCTCACGTTCGTGCTCGCAGCAGACCGTTAACACGGGGTGGGACCGCGCGCTGAAGGTTGCACTGCTCCCGAACGCTCAGAGGTTATCGAGACGCCCGAAACTCCGGGAGCGGCGCGAGTTCTCCCGCGGCTTGCATGCGAGCCAGATTGGCGCGTTGCTTGGCGAGTTCTCCAAGCACCTCGTTGTTGATGGCCTGAAAGTCCGGATGATCGAACAGGGATGCCGGTACCATCCGGTGCTTGGTCAGATCCACCAGTCCACCCATGGCACGCCAGTCGCGCACGCTCTGCAGCGCCCTCTCTTCGTCGCCCATGGCCACGTGAAGCCAGGTGTCCTTGGTCATCACACCATCCCAACGATGGCGACTCTTCGTCGGGATCAGCTCAAGGATTCGGGCAGTCAAAGGCATCGCTCGCTCCGCCTCACCCGTGAGATGCAGCGCTGTGGCATAGACCAACGCCAGGTCAAACTGCTCCGGGATACTCGCAATCTCAGCACCGCCCAGCAGGAACTCAGGATAGTGTTGCTCCACGCGGTCGATAACCCGTTCGGGTTGCCCCCGAGCAAGGTCGAAGGTGCTCAGCATCACATCAACCCACCGAACGTTACCGCCATACCTTTCGCCCATATCCTGGAGCAAGGCCTCGAGCTGTTGGTCCTCACCACGAATCAGATATGTCCGGATGCGAGCGACGTCAGCCTCGGACCCCTCTGGCACAGCACCGAGGTAGCGCTCGAAATAGCGAACGGCCTCCTCGCTCATGCCGAGATCGTCGTAAGCCGTTCCGATGTACAACAGATTGGATACTGTGTCCGGGTTCAAGGCGTAGAAACGCCCGTAGGCCTCTATGGCCTTGTCATGCCCGTACAGATGTAGCGAATACAGATCACCCAGCACATGATAGGTCTCGGCGTAGTCCGGGGCGTTCTCCCTGGCGGTATTGAGGTTTGCCAGCGCTTCCTCAAAGCGCTCGAGGCGAACCAGCACCCAGCCCGTTATCGCCAACGTGATGGGATTGCGGGGGTCGATCGCCTTAGCATTGACCAGGAGCGCGCGCGCTGACTCGTGCTCACCCAGCCAAGCGCTCTGAAAGAACGCATACATGCGAATGGCGTGGGCGTTACCGGGGTTGAGCTCGATCGCCCGCTCGTAGGCTGCTCTCGCCTCCGTTGTGTTTCCTCTGTCTCGCTCGAGTAGGGCCAAGGCCTCATAGGCTTCGCTGAGTGTTGGGTCGAGGCTTAAGGCCTTGTTGATCGCGACCTCAGCAAGTACCAGATTTTGCGGCAGTGACTGACTGCTAAAGGTGCGATGTTCGAGTAGGGTCAACCCTAGCTGAGCGTGGGCTTTGGCAAACGCCGGATCAAGCCTGACGGCCTCGCGAAAATGCTCTACCGCCACACGGAACGCCTCGCCCGTGTCGAGCGCCATGCTCACGCGACCGCGGAAGAAGGCCTCCAGCGCTGCAGTATTCTCGGTAGGCACCCGGGCGATGTTCTGTTGATCCTCCAGCGACAGCACCGTGCGAAGCTTCGCTGCAACGGCAAGCGCTATCTCGCTTTGAATCGCAAACACGTTTTGCGCATTGAGCTCGCGTGTATAAGTTTCTGCCCACAGGTGCTCGTCGGTTGCCGCATCGATCATCTGCACATTGATGCGCACGCTTTCAGCAGCGCGCTGGACGCCGCCTTCGATGATGAGGCTGGAGCCGAGTTCTCCACCGATTTCGGGCAGACTCTTATCGCTACTCCGGTAGGCCATCACCGAGCTGCGGGATATCGCGGTCAGGCCGCTGATCTTGGCGATCTGCGTGATGAGGTCGTCATGGAAGCCGTCGACGAAGTACGCATCCTCCTTCAGATCGCTGCGATTCATGAAGGGCAGGATGGCGATGGTGTTCGGCCGGAGTTCCGCTGGCGCAGAAGCGCCACGCACAACCATGGGAGCAGGTTCGACCGGGTCCCTCAGCCAGAGCACGCCGAGCACCAGGACCAGCAGCAGCGCGGACCCACCAAGCAACGCGCGACGCACAGCGGGCCCGCGCGTCGACACGGTGCCCATGGCCGCCTCTGGTGCAGCCTCGACCTCCCGAACCTCGCCCACGAACTGATAGCCGCGGCCGCGAACGGTCTTGATGAATCGCTGTTGCTCGCCGTCATCGCCCAAGACGGCACGTGCCAGCTTGATTTCGTTGCTCAACACGTTGTCCGACACGACGCGGCCGGCCCAGAGCGCCTCAAACAGCGCCTGGCGCGTCACCAGCCGATCACGGTGACGCATCAGGAAGATCAGTAGGTCAAATACCTTGGGGGGCACCGGGACGGCTTCGCCTTCGCGGGTTACGGCGAAGCTCTCCGTGTCGAACTCCAGTCCTGAGCACTGGAAAATCATAGTTGACCTGTCGGGGCACCCGGTGAGCTGTCGATGGTGGCACAGAAGAATCGCGTGAGTAAGTCATCCACCCCCTGCACCCGGTGGAGAAGCGGTGGCGGACAGCGCATCCGGGCATGCCGGTCGATGGCGCTGGCGCCTGCCGCGGGCAAGTCCTTTTGTGTCAACATGTTGGAAAAAGGCGAGGACGTCGCGTGGGCAACCGATGATTTTCCAGTGTGCGGGGCTGGAGTTCGACACCAACAGCTTCTCACTGACGCGCGAGGGAGAGGCGGTTTCGTTAACGCCTAAGGTTTTCGACCTGCTGGTCTTTCTGATGCAGCACCGTGATCGCCTGGTCACGCGCGAGGAGCTGTTCAACGAACTCTGGTCTGGGCGCGTCGTCTCGGACAACGTGCTGAGCAACGAAATCAAGCTGGCGCGGGCCGTGCTTGGCGACAACGGTGAGCAGCAGAAGTACATCAGAACCCTGCGCGGTCGCGGCTATCAGTTCGTCGGTGAGGTACGCGAGACTCAGGCAGCGCCAAGTCCGGCCGGGGCGGCCTCGAACGAGGCAGCACCAGCCGATTCGCCCCCAACCCCCGCGTTACATAAGTGGCGACCGTACCTTGCCCTAGGGACACTGGTTGCTGCAGTAGCGGCCGCGTTCCTTTGGCTGGCGGAAGAGCCCACCTCGAGCCAGCCCACCACGCCCACCGCAGACGTCAGGCCAAACGGTCCGGAGCCGGGCGAACTGCGCCCGAACACCATCGCGATCCTGCCCTTCGTGAACCACAGCCAGGTGGAGGAAGATGCGTTCTTCGTCGATGGGTTCCACGATGATCTCATCACGCAGGTCACCAAGATCAGCGGCCTCGCCGCGATATCCCGCACCTCCATGATGGCCTATCGCGGCAGCAACAAGAGCATGCCCACGATCGGCAGGGAACTTGGTGCAGCTCTCATCATTGAAGGGGGTGTACAGCGCGCCGCCGACAGCATTCGCATCAACGTGCAGATGATCGATGCGGCGACCGACGAGCACATCTGGGCGGAGACCTACACGCGGGAACTGAACGCCGAGAACGTCTTTGCCATCCAGAGCGAGATCACCCTCGCCGTGGCCACCACATTGCGCGCCGTGTTGTCTCAGGAGGAACAACAGGACATCGCCGAGGCCCCCACCCAGAGCACGGCGGCGCTGGACGCCTTCTTCCGCGGTCGTGTCAGTGCCGCGTTGACTACCACGAAAGGGTTCGGCGAGGCGGTGGAGCACTATCGAGAAGCGGTGCGCCTCGATCCGGAGTTCGCCGAAGCCCATGCCCAGCTGGGCCTGGCGTTGCTGGAACAACGCACCTACAGCAGCCTGCCCCTAAAGGAGAACCTGGTACTTGCCGAAGTGGCAGTGAGAAAGGCCTTGAGCCTGGACCCCGCGCTCAGCGAAGCCTACGAGGCTCTGGCACTCCTCGAACGCGACAAGGGGAATCGCGACGCGGCGCAGTCAGCGTACGAACGGGCGCTCGAGCTCAACCCGGGAAATGCCGACGCGGCGCGCATGTACGCCTTCTTCCAGAGCAACTGGCTGCGTCGACACGAGTCGGCGCTCGCGCTTCTGGCCAACGTCAAAGCGGTGGATCCACAGAATCCGATCACGCTGTCGATCGCCGGGTGGGTGAAGGTCGAGCTGGAACGCTTTGATGAGGCGCTCGAGGAATTCAACGCTGCCATCGCCAGTGCACCCGGGTATGCCGAGACCTATCGCGTGGCTGGCGACCTGTACTTCTTGAAGCTCTATCGCCACGACGAGGCGATCAAAGCCTACCGACGATTCTATGCCCTGGACCCGGACACGGCGTTCAACTTCTTGAACCTCGCAACGGCTTACGATGACCTGGGGGTTCCCGATGAGGCCGTGCGCTTCTTCGAGTTGTTTCTCGCAGCGTCTCCGACGGGGGCGGAAGCGGATGTCGCACGGATCAGGATCCACCTGATACGCGGCGAGGACGAACCGCTCCAGGCGCTGCTCGAGGAGATGGGGGAACGTTACTCGGGCCAACTACGCTGGGTCGACGTGATGCTCTGCGGGTTCGATCTTGCGGCGGGAGATCCCGAGCGCGCGATCGAGCGCGTGGAGACCCACTATCCGGAATTCCTGCTGGGCGGCTCAGACGTGGGGAGTATCCCTGACCGCTACCACCTGGCCCTGGTGTACGCGGCCGCCCTGCACCTGGCCGGCCGGGGCGACCAGGCGGCGCCGTTGACGGCGAAGATCCTCGAGGCGCTGCCAGCGACCAGCCGTCATCGCTGGAGCGGCATCCAAACCCTGGATACCTGGCTGCACATGGCCATGGGCAACGAAGAGAGAGCGCTGGAGAGCGTGCGCGAGTGGCGTGCGATCGGCGGCCGCCTGGACCTTTCCAAGCATCGGATGGTGCCGGAGTCGCTCCTGGCGATGCCCGAGGGTCAGGCCATCAACCACGAAATACTGGCCGACCTCGCCGAGCAGCGGGCCCACCTGGCTCGCATGGAAGCAGCCGGAGAAATAGCGCCGCTCCCGTAAGGGTTCTTGGCGGAGACGGCCCAGAAGCAACGCCGCCGGCTGCCTCTGGGCCGTGTGTCATCTGCCCCCGGAGCGACACGCTAGCCGGGAGACCACCCGTTGCGAACAGCCGACCTCAGTGACACCGGCTGCGACCGAAGACCGGCCGGACCGGATCCGAGCACTGCCGTCTGCTGATCTGGTGAACGTAGGGCGCTTCGGGCGCTCCCCCCGGGGTCTCCACCACCAGGTAGGTGGCAGAAGAGTGTGTTGCCAACGGGAGTTCGGCGATTTCCGTCGCCTCAGAACCGCTGAAAAGTATGGCTGCAACAACGAACGACAATGACGTCACCATGGTCTGGCTCCAGGTTCACGATTATTGAGGATGGCGCTCGTTTCTGAGCGCGGTCATTGAGGAAACGCCGCGTATGTGACTGAATAGGCTTTCGTTTTCTCAATGCTCAATACGCTAGAGGTGGCACGGCTTACGTGCTTGTGGGGAGCCTGTTCGTTGTCTATTGGTTTCCTATGAATCGCGGCAAGGGTGACAAATGCCGCTGATCGGACGACGCGTTCACGCCCGCACGACCGCCCCCTCGGATTCGGCCTTGGCTACGCGATGGGCATGGTGGTCTCGATCCCGGACCCGCCATGCAGGTGCTGTACGACCGCTAGAATACGGTGAACACCAGAGCACCCGTCGCCTGGCGCTTTGGCAACACGTGCGGCAGGGAACCGTCAACGCTCCCGATTAAGGACGCTGTTTTGAACATACTGGCCTTTCTCATCGGCATCTTCGCGCTGCTGCTGGCGATCCCGTCGGCGTTGCCGCTGTTGGGGTGGGGGAACTGGATGGTGCTCCCGATCGCGTTGGTGGGCGTGCTGTGCGGGGCCGTGTCGCGCTCCGATAGCGGACGCAATTTCTGCTTGGTGGTCTTCGCCATTGCCGCCGTGCGCCTGATGGTGGGCGGCGGGATCATCTGATCGGTCGCTCGCCCCGCTTACGCTGGCGGACGCGGCAGCTGAAAGTCGCAGATCATCGGCAGGTGGTCGGACGCCAGGGAGTCACCGACGGCGAAGTGCTCGATCACGATGCGCTCATCGTGCAGGATGTAGTCGAGTTCTCGCTTGGGCTTATGGCTCGGATAGGTGCGAAGGCCCTGCGTATTGGCGCTGCGCAAGCCGAGGGCCTCTCGAAAGTGAGACAACTCCTCGGCGCCGCCGAAGGTGTTGAAGTCGCCCACCACCATGGCCGGGTTGGTCACCGGGCCGATCAGCTCTCGTAGATGGTCGAGCTGGTGGCGCCGATGGTGGGTGCGCAGGGACAGATGCACCAGGAAGATCGCTACCCCCTCCAGTTCCAGTTCGATCACCAGCCGCTTAGTGCCACGCGAAAAGTAATGGAAACGCTCCCCCAGCACGCGTGGCGCGGCGAGGAAGGCGTTGCCCTGCTTGCTGACGATCGGCAGGTGGAGGCCTAAGGAGGCGGGGCCGTACTTGCAGCGGTAGACGGAGTAGTGCCCAAGGGCGTCGGCGATCGCCTTCGCCTGATCGAGGCCCGCGCGGATCGACCCCCCGTCCACTTCCAATAGACCCACGATGTCGGGGTCGAGACCCGCGAGGTAGGCGGCGATGCGCTCGCGGTTATCGTCGTTGCGACGCAGATACCCGATGCCCGGAAAGGGCCAGTGCATGGCCTTGCCGATGCCGGCCCCGTAGCGGATGTTCCACACCACTAGGCGCATGGAGAGGGGTGTAGTATCGCTGGCATGAGCGCGTTATCGGTGGTGCCCCTGGCGTTGCTGCACGTGTTGCCGGCAGCGCTCGCCAGCTATCACATCCTACTGTACAAGCGTGACGTGCGCGCCGCGTCCAGCTGGTTGATGGTGTGCCTGCTGGTGCCCTACGCGGGCCCCATCGCCTACTACTTCCTGGGTATCAACCGCGTGCGCGTCGGCGCCCGGTCGCGCGGTCGCGGGGTGTTCCACGTGGCCCACGAGTCCGCCCGCACCCTGGCCCTGCGCGATGAGGAGGTGGGGGAGTCGGGATTGGTCGGCGTAGGGGAGCGGATCACGGGCCAGGGCCTCGTCGGAGGCAATGCTCTCGATGTGCTGCACAACGGTGATGACGCCTACCCCGCCATGCTGGCGGCGATCGACGCCGCGCAGGAGCAGATCTGCTTCGCGACCTACATCATGCGCGCGGATGCCACGGGTAAGCGTTTTATCGATGCCCTCGTCGAGGCCAAGGCGCGCGGTGTGCGCGTGCTGGTGCTACTTGATGGCGTCGGCGAGTTCTACTCCCGCGGTCGCCCCCGCGCCTTGTTGCGCGAGGCGGGGGTGGAGGTGGAGAGCTTCCTGCCGCCGGGCTTGCGCTTCCCGGGGTTCTCCCTCAACTGCCGCAACCATCGCAAGCTCCTCACCTGCGACCACGACGTGGCGTTCGTGGGCGGCATCAACATCGCTGAGGACAACTGTGAGACCGCGCTGCGTTCACGGGAGATCACCGATGTGCACTTCCGCTTGAGGGGCCCCGTGACGCGGGAGATCCGAGCGCTGTTCGCCCGCGATTGGCAGTTCTCCACGGGCCGCGAAGCGCCCGCCATGCCGGCGCGGCTAGCTGAGTCGCCTGGGCAGTGCGAGTGTCGGGTGGTGGCGGACGGGCCGGACGAGAGCATCGACTCGCTGGCCTTGCTGATCCTCGCGGCGATCGGCGCCGCCCAGTCGTCGATTCAGATCATGACGCCCTACTTCCTGCCGAACAGGCAGATGGTGGCCGCGTTGCAGGCGGCGGCCCTGCGAGGGGTGAGCGTGCAGGTGGTGTTGCCCGCGCTCAACAACCTCCCCGTCGTGCACTGGGCCAATCGCAACGTGCTCGCAGAGCTCACGGCCTGGGGGGTGAAGATCTACTACCAGCCGGCTCCCTTCGCCCACAGCAAGCTGCTCTGCATCGACGATGGCTACAGTTTGATCGGCTCTGCCAACCTGGATCCGCGCAGCTTGCGCTTGAACTTCGAGATCGGTGTGGAGGTCTTCTCGCGCCGTTTGACCGAGCACTTGCGCGCCCACATAGCAACGACGATCGAGCGTAGTGCGGCGCTCAGCCATGAGTCCTTGTCTTCGCGATCGGTGATCGTGCGCGTGCGCGATTCGCTGGCGGCGTTGCTGAGTCCCTACCTGTAGGCGTTGGGGGGCCCGCGGCTCCCGGGCTTGCGCCGTTCCTGTTAGCCTGACGCGCCTACCCGTCACTCGATCCAACCGCTCGGGGGAGTTCTGAACACGCCACTGCAGCCGGACGCCGTTGGCGATGCGCCGCCGGACCGCCTACTTCAGCGCAACCTGCTGTGTCTGCTATTGATGCAGGCGATTTTCAGCGCCGGGTCCGTGATGCTGGTGAGTGTCGGCGGGATCGTCGGCAGCCAGTTCGCGCCGTCCGGCTTCGCGACGCTGCCCGTATCCCTGATGGTTCTGGGGACCGCGCTCGCTACAGTGCCAGCGAGCCTGTTGATGTCGCGTGTGGGCCGTCGCTGGGGCACGGTGGGGGCCTCTACGCTGGCGATCGCAAGTGCGCTGCTCGCCGCCAACGCCGTGGAGCATCAGCATTTCGCTTTCTTCTGTTTGGCCGCCGTGGGCATCGGCGCCACCATGACCTTCGGTCAGCAGCTGCGATTTGCGGCGGCTGAGTGTGTCTCCCCAGCGCGCGCCGGTCAGGCGGTGTCGTTCATTCTCATGGGCTCGATCGGGGGCGCGTTCCTCGGCGCCGAGCTGGTGACCCGAGGGGCCGGCGCGGACGGTAGCGTGCCGTTTCGTAGCGCCTTCCTGGGGCTGGCGGCGGCTCACGTGGTGGCGGTCGTGCTGGTGGGCATGATGAGGCCCCTCGCGCCGCCCGCCGCTCACGCATCCTCTCCGCCTGGGTCGGCTGATGGGGTACGCCCCTTGCTGGAGATGGTGCGATCGAAGGGCTTTGCGCTGGCGGTGATCGCCGCCGTGGTCGGGCAGGGGGTGATGACCTTTTTGATGACCGCCACCCCCATCGCGATGCATGTGGTGGACGGGCACGCTGTCGCGGACACGGCCGCCGTCGTGCGTGCGCACGTGATCGCCATGTACGCGCCATCGCTCCTCTCGGCCCTGTTGATCGCCAAGCTCGGGGTACGCGGCCTGATGTGGGGAGGAACCTTGCTACTGCTCGCTTGCGTACTGGCGGGGTTTGCAGGCCACGAGGTCATGCACTACTTCGCCACGTTGGTGCTGCTCGGGGTGGGGTGGAACTTTCTCTTCGTGGGCGGCACCACGGCGCTGGTTGCAGCCTATCGCCCTGCGGAGAGATTTCGCGCGCAGGCGGTCAACGAGTTCTGCGTGTTTGGCACCGCCGCTGTGGCCAGCCTGTTGGCGGGATCGACGGTGCTGGCCGTGGGGTGGGAGCGACTGCTCCTGAGTGTGGTGCCCGTCTTGCTGTTTATGCTGTCGCTGCTGAGCGTTGTACTGTTGCAGGGGCGACGGCACCCTGCGTAGGGCCGGGCGAGGTGATCGTGCGGTCTTACCCATCGATCTCATTAGGATTCTCCTGATGATCGATCACGGTCGAAGCTGACGGCTGCGATGTTGTCGCCAGGCACGCTGCGGGAGCGTCTGGGGAGCGATGGGGGTGCGCCCGTCATCCTCGACGGTGGGCTCGCCACCGCCCTCGAGGCGAGGGGTTTCGATCTCGACGATCCCCTCTGGTCCGCGAAGGTGCTCATCGAGGCGCCGGAGGCGATTCGCGAGGTGCACGAGGCGTTTCTGCAGGCCGGTGCGGATTGCATCACCTCGGCGAGCTACCAAGCCAGCCTGCCCGGCTTTGCGGCGCGAGGGATCGACCATGAACACGCGCGAAGGCTCATCACCCGTGCCGTGGACCTCGCTGTGCAAGCCCGTGATGCCTTTTGGGCCCAGGAGCAGAACCGCGCGGGCCGTGTGCGCCCGCTGGTAGCGGCGAGTGTGGGGCCTTACGGCGCGTACCTCGCAGATGGCTCGGAGTACACCGGGGCATACGGGGTCGAGGATGAGGCGCTCTACGCCTTCCACGCCGAGCGCTGGCAACTCCTGGCGGCGAGTGGGGCGGATCTGCTCGCGTGCGAGACGATTCCCTCCGTCCGCGAAGTGGCGGTGCTCCTGCGCCTGCTGCGCGAAACACCTAACGTATCCGCATGGTTGAGCATGAGCTGCGGCACCGGCGAGTCCTTGTGGGACGGTACGCCGATCGCTGAGGTGGCGCGCCTGTGCGAGGCGTCCGACAACCTGGTGGCGATCGGCGTGAACTGCGTGAAGCCCGTGCTGGTCGAGCCGTTGCTCACGCGGCTCGGCGAGGCCACCCCCAAGGCGCTCATCGCCTACCCCAACGCGGGCGAGGAATACGACGCAGCGACACGACGCTGGCTGCCGGCCCCAGGGGTCACGGCGCAGGGAGGCGAGGTGAGCGCCTGGTTGGCCGCCGGGGCCCGCCTGCTCGGTGGCTGCTGCCGGGTCGGCCCCGAACGCATCCGGGCGCTACGCGCAGCGGTCGACCGGGCCCGATGACCCGGCCTACCCGCCACGCGCTACCTCAGGTGAGCGCCTGCCACAGGCACAGGCCGGCGGTGCCGATCATCACCAGCTGAGTGATGAGGGTGCCCGCGACTCGCCCGAAGCCGACGCCACCGAGCATCCCCAGCGCATGCAGCACGCGGGCCAGGACGAAGGCACCCCCCAGCACGTGCACCATCAGCGCGCTGGCCCCAAGACCCGCGAGGGCGAAGAGCCCGATGAGCACCATCGGCACGTCTTCCACGGCGTTGCCCTGGGCGCGGATGGCCCGCAGCATGGCGTCGTTGCCGCCGTCCCCGAGGAAGACCTTCTCACGCATCCGCGTGAAGCCGCAGTTCCCTTTCAGGTACACCATCAGTAGCAGTAGCAGTCCGGCGTAGAGGGTCGCCGCATCGAGGCTGGTCATCCATCAATCTCCTTCTCGAACGTCATCGAATCAGGTGGTGCGGCACTGGTTAGCGCCGCCCTCCCATTAGGTCTTGTCTGCTGCCGTTTTCTGCGCCGCACCGCGCTGGCTGCCCGCCGGGTGCATTTGAGTCAATATGTCTCACGTCAGAATTGTGATCTAAATCATTGAGTTATTAATCATGTGGGCGGCCGCGGGTGGCTTCGTAGTCGCTCAGCAGCGGCGTTTTGAAATTCCGCACGGGCCTGGGGCATCCTACGGGCCCCGATGTGTCGGACAACAATTGATACCAAAGGACACAGTGGCAGATATCAGCTCCTCAATCGGTACCTTCGTTCGGCGCATGTTGCGTCCGATCGTGAGTATCACCTTGCGGTCGGGCATCACGTTTCGACAGTTCGCAGATCTGCTGCGGCTGGCCTACGTGGACGTGGCCATGAAGGAGTTTGGTATCGACGGGCGTCCCACGAATATATCGCGCGTCGCCATGTTGACCGGCTTGACCCGTCGCGACGCGAGTCGCCAGCGCGACATCCTGGCCGGTGAGGAGTCTCCCACGGGCGACCGTGTGCACAGCGCTGCACGGGTGCTGATGGGGTGGCACACGGACGAGGCATTCCTGGATGAGCAGGGCGGTCCTCTGACGCTCCCGATGGAGGGCGAACTCAGCTTCACATCGCTCTACAAGCGCTACAGCGGGGCGGATATTCCCCTGACGGCGATGCTGAAGGAACTGATGTCCGTGGGCGCGGTCAAGCGTGAGGATGACGGCGCTCTGCGTCCGCTCACGCGCTACTTCCAGCCGGAATCCACCGACCCCCATGCGATCGAGCGTGCGGGCCTGGTGCTGGCGGATCTGGGTACTACCGTACGCCACAACATTTACCGCGAAGATCCCGCGCAGAGTCGTTTCGAAGGTCGTGCCTGGAGTGCGGAGATTCCGCTCAAGCACGCACCGGCCTTCCGCGCGTTTCTCGAAGAGCGGGCTCAGACATTCTTAGAGGACGTAGACGCCTGGCTGATCGCACACGAGAATTCGAATGATGCAAACGAAGAGAGCGTACGCATCGGCGCCGGCGCCTACGAGATTCACACGATTATCGACGAGCAGCCCACGCAGGCTGCTGCGCAACCAGTACAACAAGAGCAATAGGTCAATGGGCGGACCACACGACACGAATACACTGGAGAGATGCATGAATAACAAGGACGTTGCCATGCGTTGGTTGGCACTGCCCCTACTACTCGCCGTGGCGGCGATAGCGGTGGCGGCGATCGACCGAGGAGGCGTGGCACGCGGTATCGTGGCCAACGGGCATATCCGAGATATCGGAACGCTCCGGGTGGCAGGTGTGGATTACGACGTAAGTCAGGCGAAAATCGTCATCGACGGCGTTCCAGGTGCGGCCTCGGAGCTGCGTCAGGGGCAGCTGGTGGAACTGCGTGACATCGTGTACACGCACGCGAGCACCGGCCCCGAGACCCTGCCGACGGTGGGGCTCGTGACCTTCCGCGATGCAGTTCAGGGGCCGATCGACCAGATCCGTATCAACGGTGATGGCACCGCTCAGCTCACGGTGCTCGGCCAGCTGATCACGGTGAACCGACGCACCCGGATTTCGCCGGAGCTCGGCAACGGCTTCTCCCGTTTTCAGCTGAACCAGCGGATCGAGGTGAGCGGCTACGCAGGGCTCAGCGGCCGTCTGCTCGCCACCCGCATCGACCCCGCCCCGGCGGGTGCCTTCGAGGTCACCGGCGAAGTGGTGGCCGTGCGCGGTGATCACCTGGTGATCGGCGATCAGCTCGTCGACTTCTCCCGCGCGGTGGTCACCGGCTTCGGTCCCTTCAAGCCGCGTCGCGGCGATTGGGTGGAGGTGCGTGGCGTGTTGCAGCGTCCGGTGCTGAAGGCCATCGGCGTGAGCCGCGAAGACCGCGGTCTGCGTGGCGAACCCCTGCAGGAGATCGACATCGAGGGCCTGGTGACCGACGTGAAGCCGCTGGTGGGCCGCTTCGAGGTGGACGGCACGCCGATCGAGCTTACCGAGAAGACTGTCTTCATCGGTGGCTCCTTCGACGATGTGATCGCCGGCCGCCTGATCGAGGTGGAGGGCGAGTACGACGAGTACGGGCGCCTGGTGAGAGCTCGCCACGTGCGTATCGGTGAGCCTTCCAGCATCGAGCAGGACGGCGTCGGCGCGGTCGCCCGCTAGCGACAGCACCCCGGGGACGCTGCGCGTGCCGTTTTTTGCGCACGCGCGGCGCTCTGGGGATCCCACTCCTGGCGCTCTGGGGGCACCATTGAGAGCAGATGTATCACCCGTGCGGCCAGGCACGATTATTCCCCGCGAGCGCTTGTCAGTCCCTGGACGTTGCGCTCCAATCACTCCCGCGAAGCTTTTCCGCCAAGCTCTTAAATGAGCCTAGCTAACAGAATTACTTGCACGAAAGTGCGAGGACCTCGCTCGCAAATCAGCCAGGCCACAGGCTTAAGTCGAAAAGCTACGTAATGAAGTGGTCCCTAGTATGGAGGTGAGGATCTCCCTGACCTCACCTCCACTTTTTCTTCCCCTTGTAGCCCCTCTGCCTGAGCGATTTCGTTCGCTCGGGCTGCTCGCGTTGTGCCGTCGCATTCGCCAAGCGCTCGCCTTTGTGAGCGCCCTTTTGCGCAAACTCGCGCGAGTGCGGATGAGTGATGAGCCGCCGCGAGGGTGCGATTGAGAGCAGAAGTAGCAGCCGTCGTGCGGCGCGCGATTATTTCGCACTCCTGCTTGTCACCACAGGGTTGCTGCGCTCAAATCAATCCCGCGAAACGCCTTTGCCAATCTCTCGTCAGAGAGCCTAGCTAACCGAATTACTCGCATGAGAATGCGAGGAACTCGCTCGCAAACTAGCTCAGGTCCGTTGCTCCCAAAGAGGCGTTTCGCACATTGAAGTGGTCCCTAGTACTTGGGAGGTGAGGGTTCCCCGCCCTCACCTCCACTTTTTTCCCCGCACCTCAACCTCATCGCCATGCCCGTGCTTTACGGGGTTGTGCGTGATCGTTTGGCTCGGCGGAGGATTTCCTCCGGCAGTTCGAAGGTGCTGGGTTCGGGCTTGCAGTGGATGATCGCCGGTAAGGTGTCGATCGAGTCGAGCACTTCGATCGGACGTTGCTGGCGAGCCGTACAGTACGGGGTGACCTGGATTTCCACCTCCCCGTAGGCGTTGGTGTACGACTCGGGGATATCGCCCCGCCGTCGTCTCGCTGGGGGAGCCTGCAGGGGAATCACCGGGCCCTCCTGAGGTCGGCCCGAGAAGTGCGAAGGGCGCTCTGCCCGATCTCGCGCATCAGCGCCACGCACGACCTCGCTGGCGATGGCATCCCAGTCCGCCGGGACCGATGGTTCGGCGCGGCGAACGCTCGGCAGCGCCGGTGGCCCGGCTGGCACGACGATCGATCGCGGGGCGATCGGCTCAGCGTCGATGGCGGGTGCCGAGGGGGGTGCTACGGCGAGGTCGGCGCCGAGGGTCGGAGCACTGGAGGGTGGCGCCTTCGCGGTCACGGCGGCTGATCGGATCTCGTCACGTCGTCGCTCGGACGTTGCCTCGGGGGTGGTAGCACGTCGGTAGAACAGCAGCGTCGGGTTGCGCGCGTCAGCTTCGACAGAAACCGAAGCGTCCTTTCGGATCAGAGCGAGCATGGCGAGGAGCAGCGCCGCCGTGACGGTGGCTGCCCCCACGCAGGCCAGGGCCAGGCGCACGGTCGCTTCCCGAGGTCCTCGTCGCCTCTTCCTAAACATGTCCGCCTCGCTCCAGGGACCGCCCACCCACGCCGCGAGAAGCGACGCGTGGCCAAGGCGCTAGCAGATGGACCGGTTCGAGAAACGATGGTTCGAAAGACGGCCGGGCGAGGCCGCTGGGCGGGAGGGTAGGGGTGAGTTTGCGCATATTGCGGTGCGCCGAGCCCCCGATGCTTGCCGCTGGCGATCGCAATTGAGAGCAGATGTATCAGTAGTGACGTAGCGGAGGTGGATTGTCGTGAGGTGCTTGTCAGGGCTGCGCGGTTGCGCTCCAATCATCCCCACGAAGCTTTTCTACAAGAAAGATATACAGCCTAGCTAACCGAATTACTTGCACGAAAGTGCGAGGACCTCGCTCGCAAAATCAGCCAGGCCACCTGCTCCCCAGAGGAGCTTCGTAACTGAAGTGGTCCCTAGTACGGAGGCAAGGGTCTCCCTGCCCTTGCCTCCACCTTTTTCGCCCCTGTCGCCTTTTGGCGTCAGCCGAGGCGGGCGATCAGCGGGCCGACGATCCTCTCCCGCTCGCGCGATACCACGCACCGGTCACGAAGCCTTCGCGGATGCGCTGAGGGTGATCTCCCACGTCCACCCGGGCGATCTCGCGCGCACCATCGATGTCGATCACCGACATCTGATCCGTGCCGCTCCAGGAGACGAAGCACCGCTCGCCGGTCTGATCGGCGACCACCCAATAGGGCTTTTCACCCAGGCCGCTCAGGATCTGGGCCTCGAGGGACGCCACGTCCACCAGAGCGACGTAGTCGTCCATGGTGCCCGCCACGCACAGGGTGCGATCGTCACCGCTGATGGCGATGCCGTGGTGAGCGGAGTCGTTGATGTACTCGGTCCGTTTGGCGGTGGTGACCTTGGGCAGGTCCGCCTTGCGCAGGATCCGACCCTCCTCCAGGTCGTACTCCACGAAGCCGTGCAGGAAGGACAGCTGGAAGTAGAACAGGCGCTCGTCCGCGCTGTGCGCCATGGGTCGAACCGCGGGACTCACGTCCGGCAGGCCGAAGGCGTCGAGCTTCTCGCGCATGTCCCAACGCTCGAGCACCTCCATGGTCTTCGCGTCGACCACCTGGAAGCGACGCTCCCCCTTGGCGAAGCCTCCGCCGAGGGAGTCGAAGGGCGAGAACACGCGCCCGATGCTGGCGTGGAAGATGCGCGTGCCGTCCTTCGAGAACACGTTCTCGTGGGGTGAGTCGCCGGTGGGGAAGCGGCCGAACTCCTCGCCGCTCGCCACGTCGATGACGTGCACCACGTTGCCCGTGGAGGCGGACACGGCCACGTGGCGGCCGTCCGGCGAGAGGGCCATGTGGTCGGCGCGCACGCCGGCCACCTCGAAGCGCCAGTCGATGGCGCCGGTGTTGATGTCGATCGCCACCACATCGGCGAAGCTGGGGCGCGATACGATCAGCCGCCGCCCGTCGAGGGTGCTGTACATGTCGTCGACGTACTGGTCGTTGCCCTCGCCGATCAGGTGGCGAATGCCGAAGAACATCGTGCGGTCGACGAAGTCGGCCTTGATCGCCTGCAGTCGCTCCTGCTTGTCCGGGATGCCGTTGATGGTGCCGAGCACGCGGTAGTCGGCAGCGTCGACCACCGTGATCGACCCCTGCCAGTTGTTGCCGACGAAGATCACCGCCTGCGGGCTGGCGCCCTCCGCCGTACCCCGCGGAACACTCACGGTAGCGGCGGGTGGCGGCTCACGCAGGGTCTGGTCGATGGCCCTGAGCGCGCTGAACTGCAGCGTGCCGAGGGTGATGGCGACGGCGAGGATGACCAGGAGGACGGAACCGAGAATGAGCCGTTTGAACATCGCGACAGACCGATGGTGGGCAAGGGCCGTGCATCATAGCGCACGGCCCTTGCTCGGCTCCCGGGCTAGTAGTGGACCGTGTCGTCCGCCATGGGGTCGTCGAACACCGTGTCCGGCGGCAGCTGACCGCCGCCATCGACGTCGATGGCCACCAGCCCCAGGGGGTGGCGGCCACCGGTCCAGTAGTTGGCTGTGGCGAAGCGCAAGCTCGGCTGGCCACTGGCCGGGTCGAGGACCGCGATGCTCAACACGTACTCCCCGGCGGGCGCGTCCACGGCGACGTCTGCGCGAATGCGGTTGACCCGCGGCGGTGTGCCCCAGGCCAGCGGCATCGGCGACCAGCCGTCGGCCACGACCCAATCGGGCCATTCGTCGCTCGCCACCCAGGCGGGTTCGGTCCAGTCCTGGCCCGGGTGCCATTCGCGGATGTCCACGCCGTCCAGCGTGGTCGACCACACGACCTCCCGGCTGCTCGGGTCGTGCAGGGCCAGTTCGACGGGCCAGTCGTAGTAGAAGGGCGCGGATCCCTCGTTGCTCACCCAAGCGGCGAAGCGCAACACGCCGCCGCGCACCCGCTTCGAGGCGATGACCTGGTGCAGCACGAAGCGATAGCCCATCGCTCGCTGCAGCACTTCGGCGCCGGCGCGCGCCACCGGATCGTCTTCGTCGTAGGCGGAGATCCAGCGCAGCTGGCTGCAGTGCAGCCAACGGATGGAATTCTCCACGAAGTCCCGGTGCACGGGATCCGACACGCTGTCGGTGGGTGAATCGCCCGGTTGGATGTGGGAGCTGCCCCAGTTGTAGGCCACCTCACCACCGATGTAGGTGCTTAGGTAGCGATCGTCGGTCCGATTGACCTCGGCGACGCCACTGCCGTGGCCCCACATCTGCTGCTGATGGGCCCACGAGTCCCAATACTCGCCGAAGGAGAAACCCGAGAAGTCCTCCCATACGTGACGCACGGACACGTGCTTATCCGGGAAGGCATCGCGGAACGCCTGCCCCACGAGAGCCTGCATCGCGAGGGTGGGATCCGGCGAGTGATGCTCGCCCCATTTGCCGAAGATGCCCAGTTCGACGAAGGCCACCCGAGGATCGGTGTTCCAGGCCTGGCCGAGGCGATCGACCAGTCTTGTCACTCGCTCCCGAAACTGGGGGCTCTCGTAGTCGTCAGTGACCATGTCGTCGGGCCAGTACTTCTCATGATCCGCATCCCAGTGCAGATAGACGCGCGGGATCACCTTGATGTTGCGCGCCTCGACGTCGCCGAAGACCCGATCGGACACCTCGAGGATTTTGTCTAGGCCGTCCGAGACGTCGTTCTCCAGCTCGTTCCACTTGAAGTAGTGATGGGTGAGGGTGGCCCACTCGTTGTCGCTGCCGCCGTTGTTGGTGAAGCCTTTGAGCGGGTTGCGTAGGGCCCGTTCGTAGGCGAGGGGCCGGATCCGCGTGAAGCGCTCGCTGGCCTCGGCGCCGGCCAGGGTGGGCTGGGTGTCGGCTAGGCCGACCGCCGAGGCCAGCAGAAGCTGAGCGCCCGCAACGGTGGCGATGGTGAGCCCCAAGCGGGGCGGTGGTGAGTTCATCGTCATGCCATTACCTCGTGTGTGCGCCAGGGTGCAGCGAGGTGTGTGCGGATGCGCTCGCGAGCTCCGGCGGGTCGTCTCCCGGTCGTTCTGCTTTTTCCCTACGATACGGGAGGGGGCCGAGGGGCGAGACCTGACTCCGCAGGCCGACGAGCGAGCGCGTGCTCGCTCAGCGGAACCGGTAGGCCAGGTTTGCTCTACCAGCGAGAGACGTGCCTGCGCTATCGCTCAGACGTTGATGGCGCGGGCGGGAGTGCACCGCTGCGCGCGAGCATCACATCCAGCATTCCCTCATCGATCGCCCAGGTCCACATGGTGTTGCGAGAGCGTCCGGCGTCGGCGGCCAGGGCGAAGACGCGACCTTGGCTCGTGTGGCGAGTCTTCGGTGTAGGTAGCGGGGCGTCGTAGGCCGCGTCGGGACTCACGATCGTCCAACCGTCATCGCGTAGGGCGCGCACGAGGTCGTCGGCGAACATCGCCGCCAGGTCGTTCTCGTGCAGGAGCAGCACGTGCACTGGCGATTCGCCCAGCATCTGCGCGGCGATGCTGTCGTAGTACTCGGCGGTGTAGGTGAGCATGCGCACGTACAGGCGGCCGAGGGCCTCATAGTTCACCGGACGACCTTCGGCGAGGGCGTCCTGCAGGGCCTGGTCGAGGTACCAATCGTAGTTGTCCACGGTGACGTAGCCGTTCACCAACTCCCGTTCCTGCAATCCGTCGGCGATCGCCTGGATCCGAGCAGGTTCGCGCCCCTCGTCCAAGAAGGGGAACCGGAACCAGGGCCGGTAGTTGGGCATCTCCTTCAGGTAGGTCTGCGCCTGGTCGACGTCGGCCAGGTACGCCGCCACCTCGGTGCGGTGGGCCCACGGGTGGGAGTGGGTGTGGTTGGCGATCAGGTGGCCGGCGGCGGCGTAGCGCTCGAGGCGCTCGCGGCCATCGCGCTCGCGCTCGATGCCCTGGGTGGTGGCGAAGAAGGCGACGGGGCCCGCGTCCACGCTGGCCAATGCATCGATTAGGGCGCCGGCGCGCTCTTCGCCCGAGTACACGAGACCGTCCGCGCGCGGGGCGTCGTCGAAGGTGAGGGCGATGCGCTTGCTTGCGTAGCTCGGGCCCGAGAGGGCAAGGCACAGGGCGAGCAGGGGAAGGGTGCGGCGAAGGGTCATGGACACTCCCGGGAGGTGGTGGGCCGATTAGGGTGCGACGCTAGCACGCGCGGGCGATGTTGCCAGCGCCGTTGCTGCCGGGCGGAGTACTATGGTCTCGCACGTGCGCTCGAAGGCGTTGGGGCGCTGAGCGACTGGTCGACGACAGGGAGATGAGGATGACGAGGTGGGTGAGGCTAGGCTGCGCGCTACTGGTGGGTGTGACATGGATGCTGCCGGCCCAGGCGGACGACGCCGAGGACATCAAGGCCACCCTGGTGGCCATGTGGGCGGCCCTCGAGCGCGGCGACGTCGAGGCCTACGCGCAGCACGTGCATCCGGACTACACGCTATTCGGCGAGGGCGACGTCTACCTCGCCAAGGGCAAGGCGCTCGAACTGCGCGCGATGGAGGACTGGACCTCGCGTGCAACCGGGGTGCATACGCAGATGCACCAACCTGAGGTGACCGTGCGCGGAGATACCGCCTGGCTCACCTACTACTGGACCGACTCGGGCATGATCGGCGACGAGCGCTTCACCAGTCGCGGCAAGTCCACTCGCATCTTCGTCCGCGAGGCGGGCAAGTGGCTGTGCATTCACGGTCACTTCACCCAGGTGCCCTAGCGCGAGCTGGCCTGCGCGCCCTAGGGCGCTGCCAAGGGGACTACTAGGTGGGCGGGGGATCGTCCGCACGGCGCAGGGTGACCGTTTCCGAGTCGGGGTCGAACCAGATCTCGGCGCTGCCCGCGTCCAGCTGGGCGCGCACCTGCTCGCGCTTGGCCTCGAGCGTTAGCTCGTGCTGGCCGTAGTCCGTGCCCTCGCGCAGGATGAAGTCATCGATCACGCCCACCAGGGCATCCTCGGACAGTAGTTGCGAATCGATCTTAATCACATCCAGAAGTCTACGTGACTGGCGCTGTAGGTGGCATGGTTGTCGCGTACTCGAGGTTGGGTGAATCGCAAAGAAAAATAGCGACGCTACTGCTTTCCTACGCCTTGCGGCACTATGCACGGTCTCCGTTATGTTTGTCGGATCAACACATCGCCACCCTGGGAGAGTCATATGAGCGAGCGAGACGCGAAGCAGGATCGTAGAGAAGTCATCAAGCTGCTTGGTACCAGCGCAGCGGCGCTACCGGTCCTGGGCCTCGTCGGTTGCGGCGGGGGAAGTGACTCCGGTGGCGGCAGCACGGCCAGCGAAGTCGCGGCGGACGCGGCCGAGGCGATCGAGAAGACCGCTAACGACGCCGCCGAGATGGCGAGCGATGCGGCCTCAGCGGTAGAGCAGGGTGCCAGCGATGCGATCGACGCGGCAGCCGACATGGCGGACGATGCAGCGAACACCGCCGCGGACATGGCGGACGATGCAGCGAACGCTGCGGCGGACATGGCCGACTCGGTGGCCGATGAGGCGCAATCGGTCATGGACAAGGCTGAGCAGGCCGTCGGCGATGCGATGGACGCCGCTGAGCAGCGCGTCGAAGACGCCGCCGGCGCCGTCGGCGAGATGGTCGATGGCAACAAGCTCGACGAAAACAGCGCCCAGGCCACGAGCCTCGGCTACAAGCACGACGCCACCGCCGTGGACAGCGGTGCCCAGCCGCGCTACGCCGCGGGCCAGGCGTGCGCCAACTGCCAGCTCTTCCAGGGCGGCAGCGCAGCGTGGGGCGCGTGCCCGATCTTCGCGGGTAACCTCGTGAAGTCGACGGGCTGGTGTAGCGCCTACGTGGCCAAGGGCTAAGGCAGCCGTTCCGATCGGGGCACGGCGATGGTCGCCGTGCTCCGGGATCACGTCGTCTCAGGGAGAGGAGCACGCGACGTGCGATTTCCAGCGTTGCGCGCGCCAGTTGTCCTGGCCTGGCTCGTTGCTCTCTGTGCAGGTTCCACCCGTGCGGATGAGACCTGCGAGTTCAGCATGTCGGGGTTTCCCGGCGAGAGCTTCGAGGCGGACGTCCACTACGTTCGCCTCGAAGAAGATCGCTTGCAGCTGGCGATCGAAATCGACGGCATCGAGGGCCCCCACCGCGCCGAGCTACGCCTGCACTACGGGGTGCCCGTCACGTTCTCCACCCCGGATCAGATGCCTACGCATCGCGCACCCGCGCTCTCCAGCAGCATGCGGCTGGAGGCGGCCGCAACAGGCAGATGGGTGTCTCACCTGGCGCTCTCGCCAGACTTTCCCCACCTCGCGTTCGAGCTCTCCCTTCGTCAGGTAAGCGGCGACCGCCTGCACTGTGAGGAGCGCTACTTCGCTCGCGTGCTCTCGGGCAGTGTGCCGCCGAGGGGTGACGGGGGGCAGCTCGTACGCTTTCATCCCCTGGATGCCCACTAGGACAGACGCTTGGAACGTCTCAGGGCCGTTCCTGAGACGCCGAGGTAGTGTGCCGACAGGTACGCTGGGCGATCCTCGAGGATCGGCCGTGCACGATGAGTCTCTCCACTGACGTACTCGCTTGGGCGCTCGCTGCAGGCGTCGCTCAGGCCGCTTTCCTCACGGTCGCCCTGCTCACCCTGCGCACGCGCAACGGCGAGGCTGCGCGGTGGTTGGCCGTGCTCAATGGCTTCCTGGGGGCGATGCTGTTCGGCGAGTTGCTGGACATCTCCGAAGCCGGCCGCGACTGGCCGCTCGGGTTGGTGTTGGAGTTCGCCCTGCCGCCTGCCTTGTACCAGTTTGTTCGCGCCGCGATCGCGCCGGTGGGGAGTGGACGCCCGAGGCACGTCGCCCTGCACTTCGTTCCCCTCGCGTGCGCTGCGTTGGCCGTGGCGGTTCTCCTTGGGCGTGCGGGGGAGCACTCAATCGGCATCGCGCACCCGCAGTTGGGCACTGCAGTCGTCGCCCTCGTGTTGCTCAAGTCGCTTAGCTTCGCGACCTACGGCGCGATAAGCGTGTGCTTGCTGCTTGGGCGTCTGCGAAGCAGCAAACGCCGCGAGCGTCCCCGCCTGCGCCACCTGCTGAGTTGGCTGGGAGCGGTGTTGTTCGCCGTGTTCTTGAGCTACGCCGCACTGCTCGCGCAGGTGATCGGCTACGCCCCCTTGGGGGATGCGGATACCCTGGGCGCACTGGTGAGCGTCGGGGTGATCTTCTTCTTCGGCTACTACGTGTTGAGCCATCCGGATGCGTTGAACCGCCCGCCGCCGAGCTCGCCGCCAGCGTCCGCCAACGCCAAGGAGACGAGGCAGGTCGTCGCGCTGTTGGCCGAGCGCCAACCCCATCTGGATCCCGAGTTCACGCTGCAGGCCTTCTCCGAGCAGACCGGGCTCGCCCCGGATACGATTCGCCGTGCGATCGATAGTGAGCATCAGATGGAGGTTGGCGAGTACATCACTGCCCAGCGCCTGGCGAGTTTCTGCGCGCTGGCGCAGGATCCCGCGAACACCCAACGCACTGCGCTCGAACTCGCCCTGGACGCAGGGTTCCCGAGCAAGGCGACCTTCTACCGCGCCTTCGCCGCGGCGTATGGCACCAGCCCCGCCGCCTATCGAAAGTCGCTACTCACCGCCTCGAACGAGACGTCTCAGTCCGCCACCTGAGACGACTTCACCTGCGGGCAGTGCGCAGCGTTAGGGGAGTTACCCGTCACCCTGGAGTCTCCCATGCGCAAGCTATTGCTTCTCCTAACACCTCTACTAGCTTTTTCGCTCTGCGTCGGGGTATTCACCTGGAGCCAGCATCTGCGTCTTCACGGAGAGGTGCGAGAGGGCGAGTTTGCGAGCGCGGACGGCGTGGTGCTCGCGGGTTCGCTATTGGTGCCGAGGGCGAGTGGGGAAGGCCCTTACCCGGTGATCATCCTGCTGCACGGGTCTGGCGCCGCCGCTGGCCTGCCGCCCTTCGTCACCGCCCACGCCAACGCCCTCCTGCGTGAGGGTGTGGCGGTGTTGGCCTACGACAAGCGAGGCTCCGGGCGTTCCGGCGGTGAACTCGCCGAGGCGACCTACGCAGACTTCATCGAAGATGCTCTCGCGGCGCTGCGCTTCGTGCGCACCCTGGACGATGTGGATGATTCGCGCGTCGCCGTGTTCGGTTCCAGTGAGAGTGGCTGGTTCACACCGGAGATCGCGGCCCGCGACGGCGCGTTGCGCTTCATCATCAATCGCGCGGGGCCGCCGACGAACTGGATGACCACCAATTTGTGGGAGATCCGCCACGAGCTACTCGCGGCGGGGCTGGACGATGAGCCGACCCTCGCCACCATCGCCGCCCTACGCTCGGACATCTGGCACTACTACCGCGAGGCCGCGCGCGCCAAAGCCCCGCTACCCGCCCAGCGCGATCAACTCTCCCGTCGGCTGCAGGAAGTGGACGCCCAGTGGTTGGCGGTGATCGGGATGCGTCTCGCGGCCTACGATCAAGCGCGCTTCGAGCGCTACGCAGCCGACATCTTCTACGACCCCAGCCCTTACCTCGAGCGATTGGACGTGCCGCTGCTCGTCTTTTTCGCTAGTGATGATCAGAACGTGCCGACGAGGTTGGCCGTGCGCACCTTGACCCACCTGCGAGATGCGCAGGAAAAGCGCATCGAGCTACACGTGTTCGAAGGCTACCGTCACGGGATGGCCCGCTGGCACAACCTCTTCTCTCTGGGCTACCCGCCCGACTACCTGCCGACCATGGCCGCTTGGGCTAGGGCTCAGTTCGCCTCTGAGTCATC
The DNA here is from genome assembly GCA_039815145.1 of Pseudomonadota bacterium. Classification (NCBI taxonomy): domain Bacteria; kingdom Pseudomonadati; phylum Pseudomonadota; species Pseudomonadota bacterium. Next base: position 28,101 of record JBCBZW010000025.1, on the reverse strand, counting down.
GCGGCCTGCAGGGCCTGCACCGCCTCGATGATCGCCTCCTGCTCCACTTCCTGCACGAAGTGGATACCGTCTCGACTGATGGTCTCGCCGACGATGTTCGCGCCACCCCACGCCTCGCGCACGTTGTCGATCTGGGGGTAGATGAAGTCGTCGTCGGCGCCGATGCAGAAGCGAGCACCGTCGCGGAAGCGGCAGGTGCTCTCCGCGGGGCAGGCGGGGTCCACATCCACGTCGCAACGCAGGGCGCCCCACATGCGATCGTCGTGCCCCCACAGCAGGTACAGCGGACGGTCGCTGAATTGCGTGCGCATCGTCGCGCGGCTGCGCGCCAGCAGGGGTGCGCTCAGGAGCAGGTTCTGCGCAAAGATGTTGGTCGGCGCCACGATGTCGGGGCTCAGGGGAAGTTCCGTCTGTGGGTCCAGGAAGGGGCCCCAGTAGGCATCGCGCACAGCGATGAAGTCTTCGCTGCCCACCTCGCCGTAGAGCGACCCCAGGCTGATGCCGACGTCGCGCGGCATGCGGCCGGTGGTGCGCCATTCGTCCTCGTTAACGATGTTGTCGGTGGAGAAATCGACCCCGAGGTGGTTAACTCCGGGGTTAGCGAAGCTCATCGGTTGCAGGAAGGTGTTCATGATGAGGAATGCGCCGTAGCGATCCGGTGCGTTGGCGGCCGCGCTGATGCCGACGGGTGCGCCCCAGTCCTGCACTACAAGGATGAGGTCTCGCAGGTCGAGCGCTTCGACGAAGGCGGCGACGGTGCTCGCGTGATCCCGTGGCCGGTAACCGAAGTTCGCGAGCGACGGCTTGTCTGAGAGTCCGAAGCCGTAGAGGTCCGGGGCGATCACGCGGTAGCCCGCATCGCGCAGGCCCTGGGCGATATCCCGGTACAAGTACGACCAGGTGGGGTTGCCGTGGAGCATCAGCACCGTGGCGATGGGGTCGGCGTTCGTCTGCTCGTCGAAGTAATGCACCGTGCCTTGGCCTAGGGTGATGCACTGGTGCGTGAACGGGTAGCGCACGGGGTCGACGGGGAAGGCTGGCGTCCAGTCCGCCGGGCAAGGGGCCGCGGCCGAATCCGTGATCAGGCCCAGTGCGAGCGCACCGAAGCCCATCAAGTTCAATAAGTTGCGACGGGTCATGCTCAGCTCCTTGTCCACGGCGCGGCGTGCCTGCACGGGTTTGCAAGTCGATCCCCAAGGGGCGCTACCATGAGCGCTACGGCCATTTGAGACTAAGAGGTGAGCCATGGCTACGCGGATTCCGATCACCGGTACGACGGCGGGGTTCAATGCCGCTCACGCGAGGGTGAGCTCATGAGGGCCATGCCCACAAATGGCTGGGATCGGGCGGCGCTGGTGCTGGTGGGGATCAACCTGATCGTCGCCACGGCGCACTGCCTGGACAACATCGTGTTCTTTCATCGCTACCCCGAGCCCGACTGGATCACCGGTCCGCACATCGTGGACATGCTGTTCATCGTCGCGCTCATCGGCTTGGCGGTGGGCTACTTCGCCTTCCGTGCGCGACGTCGTGGGATGGCGGCCCTCGGCCTCGGCGTCTTCTCTCTAATCAGCGTAAGCGCCCTGGGTCATTACCTCTACGCGCCGATGTCAGCGCTGACCTTGCGTATGAACTTGCTGATCCTGCTCGAGGCTGGTGGGGCGGTGGTTCTCGCAGGGTTCGTGGTGCTGAGCCAATGGCGTTGGCAGCGAGGGGTGATCAGGAGTCTGCCGCCACCTCGCTAGAACGCTCCGTTCCTCCTATCGGGGGCGTTGGGTGCCGCGGACTCGGAGGCCGAAAACGAGGCGAGGGACTCCATCAGCGTTGCCGTCTCTCGAAATAGCGTGCCGTTGTTTACACCGCCCGCCATGGCGCCGAGCATGCAATGCGCCAAGTCGCTCGACGCCTCGGGGTCGACTCCAGGAACCCTGAGCACTACCGCCCGTTGTATCTGTGTGGCCACCTGCCATCCGTAGCCGGCCGTCGATCGTCTGCGTGCTCGGTACTGTCGGACGTGGCCGTCCTTGGTCACGCGGGCGGCAGGTGCATCCTTTGCCCAACCGGTATTCGCAGCGAGAAAATGCTGCGTCGTCTTCGCGATGGCCCGCTCGAGGTCCGACACGGTGAGGGCGTGATCGGGATCGCTGGAGTCGTCGGGAAGATGCTCTCTGAGGCTGAGAAGGGCTCGCAGAATGATGCCCGTGTAGGAGGCGTCACTGTCGTGGAGTTCATCGGGGGCTCCCTTCAGCGCCCAGACGCCGTCCTCTCGTTGACGGTCCTTCATCCCGTTGAAAAGATCCACGGCCTGGTCAAGAAAAGAGACGTTGCCACCCACCGCGTACGCTGCCAGCAGGGCTTCGATGGCCTGCGCGCGAACGTTCAGGTAAGCCCGGTTGATCACCTTCTCCCTGAACTGGGTAATCCACTGCGCCGCGCGAATTAGGGCTTGCCGTAGCCGCTTCTCGAGTTGGGGTGTCAAGGTCCCTCGCTCCTCGTGGAACTGATACGCCAGCAACAAGGCCCGGGTCGCCTGTGAGGTCGAGTAGGTGCTGCGGATCGTTCCCGCGGTCTCTTCCCAGTTCAGCGCGGAGGGGACGCCGGGAGATGCCAACCCTCGGTACACCAGATAGTGTCCATCAGGCTGTTGCACGCGGAGCAGGAGATCCGTCGCCGCTGCGATCTTCTCGAGGCTTCCCGGCGGTGCCTCTCCTCGGCGTTCGAGACGCATGTAGGCGATGGCTCGCCGGGCAATGTCCCGGATCAGGGGGTGTGTGGAGTTGTTGCGTGATCGGTACCACTTCGCATACGCGCTGTGGTCGTCGGCTCCTGCGAAGCGCGGTGCGTCGATCTTCGCCGTGAAGTAGCCACGGCCCCAGACGCCCTCACCCCAGGACGCAGAGCCGAGAACGTACGGTGTCTCACCGGGCAGTACGTCACGTGGCGCGGTCAAGCTGACCACTTGCTGCGGGTCGTAGATGGCGTCCGAGAAGTCGTGCAGGACGGCGATGGCGGCCTGCGTTTGCGCGAGTACCTCAGCTCGACCCACGCCATCGGCGCAGCGTTTCCAGCCTTGGGCCTCAACAGGGCTGTCGGCGAGGGACTCACTACCCCCGGGCATCGAACATGCTGCGCATGCCAACAACGCGAGTGCTGTGACGGTGAAGTGCGATCTTGGTTTGCGCATGACCGGAAACGTCCCTTACGCAGTGGGCCTTGCCCATGCACCTTCGGATCGGGCTGGCTCTTCGGGATTACAGATGATACATCTCAAGCCCTGAGACTTGCCGAGCGCTCGACGGTCAAGATCGAATCATCTTCTGACGTTCTCCATAGGTGAGTGAGCGCCAAAGCCACTCCAGCGGACCGAAGCGGAAGCGGGCGAGCCAGAGCGGTGCTGCCAACAGGAAGGTGGCGCAAACCAATGCGGTGATGATCGTGAGTTCGCCATAGGTTCTAGCCGCAAGCTCGCCCGTCAGGAAGCCTGTTTTCAGCAGCATCACCGACAGCTTGTCGAGCCAATCCCGGCCGAACACGAATAGATCCAGCATGTAGAACCGAACGGCGTCGAGGCGTGCCGACACTTGGTCGCTCGAGGTTCCGAGCATGATCCGTTGCACCTCGAGGTGCATGTCGGGCCCGTCCTGCCAGAGTATGGGGATGGCGTCGTAATGAACGGGAAACACAACCCCTGCGACGAAGAGTGTAAGCTGGAGGAAAACCGCTATCGTGAGCAGCGCAGTCGCCGTCATTTTCACAAAGAGAATCGCCAGGAATCCTACCAGGGCGTACTGCACGAGGATGTCACCTTCCCGGATGAAGATGAGGTGGATCGCACCGAAAGCTGCTAGCCAAGCAAGGCGCCGCAAAACGACCGCCAGAGCAACGGGCTTCTCGCGTGCGAGGAGCAGCGCCAAACCTGCTCCGAACAGCGCCGTAAAAATAGTCACGAACTTTCCATGCACCAAGAGGTTGTGCAGGTAGCCGATCAGTTGGTCGTATTCGCCTTGCCAAAGAGATCGATCGGCGTAGTGGTTGTATCCGTTCGCCATCATCTTGATGTTGACGACGAAGATCATCAGCACCGCAAACCCACGCAGCACATCGAGGCTTTGCAGGCGACCTGCGCCGACGGTGGGGGCTGCTGTCCGTTCAGAAGGCGTGCTGGTCTCGAAGGATGCGGTCACGAGATCACCGGTTGCCAGGGGATGCTGCGACAATATCCCACGCCGTCTAACGGAAGCTCAAGCCTATGAAGTCTAGTCGCTACTGCCCCTGCTCAAGGGCCTCCCGCAAGGGGGCAAGCCATGGCTCGAACGCCCGCCACTGCTCCGTACTCCCCCGATCGATCGGCCGGCGCACCTGTTCCGAGCTGGGCGTTCGCACCGCTCGCTCCGTCTCCCAGTAGCGCAGGCACTGCGCTTCGAAGGGCAGCTCGCAGTACTCGAGCAAACGCCGCACCTGTCCCTCGAGGTCATCCACCACATCCTCGTGACGTATGCGCAGCACCTTGCCGGGCAGCACGCGGTCCCAGTGCTCCATCAACCGCACGTAGTCCGCGTAGTAGCGCCCCACATCGTGCAACGAGTACGAGAACTCCTGCCCCTCCGCGAACAGCTGCTTGAAGGCACTGAAGCAGCACGCCATCGCCTCACGCCGCGCGTCGATGATCTTGGCGTTCGGCAGCATGAGGTGAATCAGCCCGATGTGGCGGAAGTTGTTGGGCATCTTGTCGACGAAGCGCGGCGCCCCGCGGCGATGGATACGGGCTTCCTTGATGTACTGCTCACCAAAGCGTACGTAGTCCTCGGCGCTGAGGTCGGCCAGGATCGCCGGATAGGCGCCCGCCACGGCGGACCTATCGCTTGCGGTGTCCGGCCGGGGGCGGCGGCGGAGTTGCTGAGAGAGGGTGAGTACGTTCGGCAGCTCCAGGGTGCCGTCCACCTGGCTGTGTGAGGAGAGAATCTGCTCCAACAGGGTGGAGCCAGCGCGCGGGAGGCCGACCACGAAGATCGGGTCGGGTGCCTGGTGGCCATAGCCGCCCCGCGCCTCGAAAAACTCGGGCGTGCAGACGGCTTGCTGGGCGGCGAGCTCCGCGCGCATGCGATCCGCGTCGTAGCGGCTCTGGCGGCGCTTGATCTCGTTGCCCTCGGCGTAATGCGTGAGGCTCTCCTCGTAGGCCTGCTCGTCCTCCCGCGCCTTCCCCATGGCGAAGCACAGGTACACCCGATCCTGGTGAGGGAGGTCGCGTACCTCAAGCTGCGCTCGCATCTGCTCGAGCTGCGCCGAGGAGAACTGATAGGTCTTCAGATTGGCGAGGGAATACCACGCCTCGCCGTGGCGGGGCTGTGCCTGGATGGCCCGCTGGTAGGCGGCCACGGCCTCGTCGTAGCGTCCGCAGGTCTTGAGTGCGTGGCCCTTGGAGGTGAGCGTGACGGGATCGTCGGGCAGGCGTGCAAGGATGCGTTCGAACTGTTCGAGGGCGGAGTCGTAGTCGCCGCGTTGCATCGACTCGACGGCGAAGATGGACTGGAACTGGACGTTGTCGGGATCGCGCGCCAGCAATGCCCTCGCCTGGGCTTGCGCCTTCTCGAACTGTTGGCGCTTGCGCAGGGCGGTGATGTAGTCGATGTGGGCCGGGATGTGGTCCGGACTCAACGTGACGGCGCTCTCAAGGAGGAACTCGGCGTCATCGAGTACGCCCAGCTGCATGGCGATCTGCGCCAGCAATCGCATGCCCTCCACTTGGCGCGGGTGCCGACGCAGGAACGCGCGGCAGCGTTCTTCCGCTTGCAGCAGGCGCCCCTGGGCGAGGAGGTCGTGCACCACCAGCAGTGGCTTCGGCAGCTGCTCCAGCTGTTGCCGTTGGGTCGCTACCTGCTGGGCGCGTGCGCCCTGGCCGCTCGCTGAGAGGAGCTCTTCGAGGGCGCGCCAGCTGGCGAGAAGCGCGGGGTTAAAGCGGCAGGCAGCGGTGAAGGCCTCGATCGCGTCCTGCGCGCGACCGAGCGATTTCATCAGGTGGCCACGCTCTTGATGGCCGCGGCCATGCTGGGGATCGAGCGCGAACAGGCGATCCAGGGTCTGCTGCGCGCCCTCGGGTGCGCCCTGGTAGCGCAGCACGACGGCCAGCAGGTACAGGGCCTCGAGGTCCTCGTCTGACTCCTGGAGCCGCTCTTCGAGGGTGCTGCGGGCCGCGCCTAGCTGGCCGGCCCGCATGAGCGCTTGCACCTGTGCCGTCAGCGACGGCTCACCGTTCGCCACGGCCTTATCGCGAGGGCTCGCCTAGAAGCCGAAGTTCACGCGCACGCCACCGGTCAGCGGACGGGCAAAGGTCACCCGTTCGCGATCGTTGATGAAGTTGCGCGCCAACTCCGCCTGCTCGTTGAACAGGTTGTCGATGTAGAGCTCCGCACCCCAGCGGTCGCTGGTGACGCCGGCCGTGATGCCGAACAGTGCCCAGCTGTCCATCTCGTCACGGTTGATCGTGATGATGTCGCTGAAGGCTTCGCTGGAGTAGGACATATTGGGCATGAGGTGGGCGGTCCAGCCGTTGCTCAGCTGCCACTCGTAGCGGGCGCGTAGGGTGGCCTGGAACCCAGGCGCGAAGGCGAGTTCGTCGCCCTCGCGCACGTCGTTGGTGGGCGTGAGGACCTCGGTGATCTCCGTGTCCAGGAACGAGAAGCCACCGCTGATGGTGAGGCCGTCCACGTTGCCCGGTGCCCAGATGAAGTCACCCTCGATACCGAAGATCTCCGCGTTGGCGGCGTTATCGGAGAAGAACAGGTTGGTGATGCTGGGGTCGAAGATGGTGGTTTGCAGGTTCTCGATGTCCACCAGGAACGCGCTACCGTTGAAGCGGAACGTGCGGTCGAAGAGGTCGAGCTTCCAGCCGATCTCGTAGTTGACCACATCATCCGTATCCAGGGTGAAGGGCACCGTAAACCCGTTCGGTCCCGCCGCGCCGCCCGGGCGGTTGAGCAGGCCGGGGCGGAAGCCCTCGGACCAGGTGCCGTAGAAGAGCAGGTTGTCGTTCGGCGTCCAGGACGCTGTGACCTTACCGATGACACCGTCCGTGGTGGCGGCGTCCGGCGCGTTGTTCAGCGCGGCGACCACCTGAGCTGGCGTGTTCTCATCGATGTTGTCGAGCGTGTAGGTGATCTGGTTATCCGGGTTACAGCTGCCGCGGAAGGTGATCTGACCGTCGCCGTTGTAGAGGTCTGTGATATCCGTGCCGAAGCCGTTGATGTCTTCGGCGGCGCCGGAGTTGCAGAAGGACGCATTGGCGCTGCCGTCGAAGTCCACTTCGATGTCGTACCACCGTGCGCCCACGGTGACGGCGAACTGATCCGATAGGTCGAAGGTCAACTCACCGAACACGCCGTACTGCTCGTCCGTGCGCTGGATGTCGTTGCGGAAGATCACCCCGGCGGGGAAGGGCCCCGCATCCGAGGTGAACCCGGTGGGGAAGGGGAAGTTCGGTGCGAAGGCGCCGAAGGGGGCGGCAGCGACCGAGCCTGGGTAGGTGAAGTCGTTGCGCTCCTGCAGTTCGAGGTCGCTGTAGAAGGCGCCGACGGTGGCGCGGACGCGGCGGTCCACGGGCGTGTTCAGGCGGATCTCGTGGGTCTGCACCTTGGTTCTGGTGGTGGAGGTCACGAACAGGTCGGGCGCCTGGCAGGTGCCAGAGGGCGCGGCATCGCCGGGGTAGCTCACGGAACCGTCGCAGATGTAGTAGGGCAGGTACTGGCCGACGAAGAGGTAGTCAGCGTAGTCCACCACCTGGTCCGTATCGCGATCGGTAAAGGCGCCGGTGTAGAGCAGTTCGAGCTCACCGACCCGGCCTTCGAGGGTCCAGCTCGTGTTGCCGAACTCGTCTTCCAGCGTGTCGTCCTGGTAGCGCTGGATCTCGTAGTCGTCGTCCAGGGTGGGGTCGGAGAAGAACACCCCCTCGGAGTCGAGCTGCTGCTGCATGTGGCTGACCAGCAGGCTCCAGTTGTCCGTGAGATCTAAGCGAGCGGCGAGGCGTGCGCCGGCGTAGGTGGTCTCGTTGAAGTTGTCCTCTACGCGCGTCGCGTTGTCGGCATCGATGAAGGTGACGCCGCTGAGGTCTGCGCCGGCCTGGAAGCCCGCGCGATTGTCCGAGACGGGCACGCCGTTGGAGCGCAGAGTGCCCGCCGGGCGAAAGCGGGCGCTCTCGGAGACGTCGCGGGTGCCCGCCACGTTGTCGATGTAGCCGCCCTGGTTGTCCACGAAGGCGACGCCGCGCAGGGTGAATTTGTCCGTCACCGGCACGTTCAGCATCGCTTCTACGTTGGTGCTCGGCTCGCCGCCCACGGTGAAGCCGGTGCCCAGCTTCACGTTGCCGTAGGTGCCGCTCGGGTCTGGCTTATTGGTGATCAAGCGTACCGTGCCGGCCTGCGAGCTGGCGCCGAACAGCGTGCCCTGAGGTCCGGAGAGCACCTCCACGCGAGCGATATCCGCCGCGTAGACGTCGAGGTTGCGCCCCGGCTGGGCGAGCGGCTGATCGTCCAGGTAGAAGGCCACGTTAGGCGCGAGGCCGGCGACCCCGGCGGTGGTCAGGTTTGGCGTGGTGGAGGCGAGGCCGCGAATGTAGATCGTGTTCTGGCCGGGGCCGCTACCGCCGGCGGTCACCCCGGGCAGCTGGATCAGGTAGTCCTCGAAGTTCGCGACGCCGAGTTGGTTGAGCGTCTCCTCGCCCAATGCCTGCACGGCCACGGCTACGTCCTGGGTCGTCGAGACGCGCTTGGTGGCAGTCACCACCACTTCCTCGATCTCTGCTGACGCCTGTGGGCTCGCCGTAATGGCAGCTACCACAGCCGCGCTCAGACAGATTCGCTTGTTCATGCTCGCCTCGTTCGTCTCAAAATGTGTGGGTTCGTCAGTAGGTCAGCTGGTCTTGCGATATCGCCACTGGCCCTTGCCGAGCGCCGCAGCGCGTACGCGGTAAACGCCTTGGGGGAAGGCGTCGTGGGGCGAGCCGTCGGCCCCCGGCGTCACGGGACGCCCCGCCTGGCGCCGTCCGCGCGAGGGGACGTGGCGGGGTGCAGTGCGCTCGCTGATTCGGTTGCCGTTCGCTCTCTCAAGGGCCGTCTTTTCCCATCCCGGGGGTGAGGTGCTTAGACTCGTGAGTAATTCCCTAGGCGTGAGAGTTTACACTTAGCGCGAGAAGAATAAAATAATTAGTAGAAACAGCTGCTTGGTATTGCTGTATAAGACGAACATTGAGGCGCCTGGATGGAAAACATTTCTAGTCCGAAGGATTTTTCAGGTCTTGGCCGTTCCGTCGCAGGTCGGCAGAAACCTGAGCTTTCGGGCCTACTGGCGGGTGCCATCAGCCCATTCCGCTGCCCATCGGGCGGTCGTATAGTGGCCGCTTACCTGCACTGGCCTCGTTAGGAGCGACTGGCTTGACGGACGAAAACTCGGTCTTGGTCTCGCTGCGCAAGATCATCCGTGCGATGACCTTGCATTCGCGGCGCCTGCGTAAGAGCTCGGGGCTCACGGCGCCGCAGGTGCTGACCCTGCAGACCATCAAGGAGCTGGAGGGCGTGTCGATCTCTCGCCTCGCCACCCAGATGAGCCTCAGTCAGGCCACCATGACCACCATCATCGACCGGTTGGAGAAGAACGGGTTGGTGCGGCGCCGTCGCAGCGATGTGGACAAGCGCGTGGTCCACGCCGAGCTCACGGACGAAGGCACGATCGTGCTCGACGACGCGCCGGCCCTTCTGCAGGAGGAGTTCGTCGAGCGCTTCGCCGCGCTGGAGGATTGGGAGAAGTCGATGATCGTCTCCGCCCTGCAGCGCCTCGCCGTCCTGATGGATGCGGAAGGTATCGACGCGGCGCCCATGCTCCACGTGGATACGGATATCGGCTAGCCCTGCGCGGGCATTAGCTTGACGTCAGGGGCTCCGCCGATCGCATCGCCTCGCGCAGTTCGGCGCGGGAGAAGGGTTTGTTGATCATGCGGTAGGGGCTGTCTTCGTCGAGGTGATCGTTGAAGCCGCTCATGAGTATCGTGGCCATCGACGGGCGATGCTCTTCCAGCCACCGGGCCAGGTCGTAGCCGTCGTGTTCGCCGGGCATCCTCACGTCTGAGAGCACGAAGTCGTAGTCGTTGCCTGCGCTGAGGTGGGCGATCGCTTCATCCGCCGAGCTCACGTGCTGCACCTCGGCGACCATGCTCTCGAGGATGGCGCACAGGGAGCCTGCCACGAGGTCGTTGTCCTCCACCACGAGCACGCGTTCGCCTGCGCTCGCCGGGGTGGGCTCCGCACGTGCCTCGTGAGCCAACGGTACCGGGGGTGCACTCGCGGCCGCAGGCACAGCGAGGCTGACCGTGGTGCCTCGCGTCGGCGCGCTCACGATGCGCAGGTCGCCGCCGGTCTGACGCACGAAGCCGTAGACCGAACTCAACCCGAGGCCAGTGCCGGCGTGTTCGGCCTTCGTGCTGTAGAAGGGTTCGCAGGCCTGATCCTGGGTGGTCGCGTCCATGCCCGTGCCCGTGTCGGACACGCGAATCACCACGTAGTCGCCAGGGGCCAGGGATGGCCACTCCTCGGCGCACTGCGCTCCCCACGCAGGCTCGCTGACCGTCACACGTACCGTGCCGCCCGCGGGCATGGCGTCCGCCGCGTTGGTCAGGAGGTTCAGTACGGCGGAGGTGAGTTTGGACGCATCCAGCATGGCCACCGCGGTGTCGGGAAGCTCGTATTCGATCGTGACTTCTTCGCCTACAGCCGAGCGGAAAAGCGTTCGACTGTCGCGTAGGAGGCCCACCACATCCACGGGCCTCGGCACGAGTTCCTGCTGGCGCGCGTAGGCGAGGAGCTGTCGCGTCATCGCCCGTGCATAGGCCACCGATTGGTTCGAGGCCCGCAGCATGTCGCGCGCCGCAGGCTCGGTGAACTGCTGATCGAGGGTCTCGTTCGCTGAGGAGATCACCTGCAGCAGGTTGTTGAAGTCGTGGGCCACGTTGCCGGCGATCTGGCCGATTTGCTCCGTGTGCTTCTTCTCGTGCAGGGCGTGCTCCATGTCCGCCTGTTCACTCAGTTGCCGCTTCAGTTGCACCGCCTGTTCTTCCACGGCGACGCTTAGCTGGCGATTGCGTTCCTGTTCGCCCTCCAGCAGCTTGCGCTGATACTGACGGCGGTTGAGGCTGTAGAGCGTGGCCAGCACGGCCGCGCAGCCCAGGAGCATCAGGGCGAGCACCATGTTGCGGTGATCGCGCAGGGCGGCTTGGCGGGTCTCCAGTTCGCGGGCGCGCGCTTCGGCAGCTTCGGCTTCCGCGGCCAGCAGCGCTTCCGCCTCACGCATGCGAGCGATCTGCGATTGCTGACGTTGGGCCTCCAGGCGCGCGTCGTAGTACCGCGTGTAGTCGAGGGAGTCGACCTGTCGGTCATCCTCCACCGCCTGCAGCAGCTGTTGTAGCTGCGCCGTCGACCGGTCGAGGCCAGCCTGACGCAGCTGCGCTTCGAGGCGCAGGCTGGCGATGGTGCTGGTGCGTGCGGGGGAGAGTTGGGCGGTGGTGGAGATCGCGTCGAGTACGGCCTCGGCCTGCGCCGGTTGTTCCTTTGCCAGCAGTGTTCGCGCCAGGGAGATGTGTGCCTCCGGCAACTCCCAAGGTACTTTCTCAAGGAGTTCGATGGCGCGACGGCCGGCAGCTTCGGCCGCGACGAGGTGACCAAGCTCGCGTTCGGCGTCGCCAAGATACTCGTAGGCGTTTCCGATCACCGAGGCGTTACCCGGCGTGTCACTTGCCACAAATTCTCTTAGGCCGTCCGCAGCGCCTTGGGCATCGCCGAAGATCCGTTGTAGTTCGAGCTCGTGCAAGCGTAGGGAATTCAACAGGGAAAGGTCGTTCGCGCGTTGGCGCAGCGGTGTGAGGCGTTCCAGCCACTCTTGAGCATCCTCATGCAGGCCGCGTTGTATCAGGATCACGAGCAGGTTGTTAGCAAGCCCCAGGGCCATGCGATCGTTGCCGAGGGACTCGGCGTTCGGGATTGACTCGCGCAACACTTCGGAGGCTGCAAGGATGCGGCCCGATTCGAACAGGGCGCTGGCGTAGTTGGCCCGTGCGCGAAGTTCGATACTGGGATCGACCGTCTCGGGAAGGTTGGCGAGAATCGACTCGTACTCATCGACCGACTGCTCTGTGCGGCCCGCCGCTAGCAGCGAGGCCGCGCGCATCGAACGCAGGTTGACGTGTTCGTTCGGTGCCTGCGCGGCGGGCACTCGTGCCATGCCTTCGTTCAGTACCGCGATGCCTTCCTCGAGACGCCCTGCCTGGAGGAACACGTAGCCGCGGGCGACGTAGGCGTGGCCGAGGAGCTGCGGGTCCGACTCGGCGGTGGCCTCGAGCCCCTGGAACACCTCGTCCAGCACGGCGATGCGCTCGGCGACGGTAAGTTGGCCGTTCAGGGTCTGGTCGATGCGCTCGCGCAGGGATTGGGCGTGGGAGGTCAGGGCGAGCAGCGCCAGCAGCGCGATCGCCCCCGCTAGCGCTCGGGCGCGGCCAAGTCCTCTGGCAGCTGGGAATCCTGGAAGCATCGGGATCCTCGTCCGTGACCGTTATCCGTAGTGTACGGTACCGCTACGTAGCCTTGCGCGTTAGAGCCTCGACACGATCAGGCGTCGAACCTTGCGTGAGGCGTGCTTTGGTCTGACCGGTGCTGGCGATCGCGGGCGAAGCGCCGTGAGCGCCGCTATACTCCGCGCATGATGCGATCACTCCTGTCGGCTCTCACGCTCGGTGTCCTGGCCTTGTTGGCCAGCGGCTGTTCCACCCTCAACCCTCAGTTCGAAGCGCCCTCGGTGCGCGTGCTCGGGGTGCGGCCCCTGTCCTCGTCCCAGGGCAATCAGCTGGTACCGCGCTTTGAGATCGACCTGCTGGTGGTCAACCCGAACGCCTCATCCCTGTCCATGCGCGGCATGAGCTATCGCCTCTTCCTCAACGATCTCGAGGTGGTGGAGGGCGTGGCCAACAACCTGCCCGAGGTGGAGGGCTACGGCGAAGCGAACATCGTGCTGCCCGCCACCTTGAACGTGATCGACAGCATGCGTTTCGTGAGTGGGATGCTCCGCGGCAACGACACGGACGTGCGTTGGCGCCTCGCAGCGCGCCTCGACGTGAGCGCGCTGCTGCCGGCGATCCGGATCGAAGAGGAGGGCGTGTTGGAGCTCGACGGGATGCGCGCGCCCTAGCGAGGGTGCTCGCTCAGGCGGACGCAGCGTCCGACAGCATCCACACGGCGAGGTCATCCCCCTCCGGCGCGCCGCCCTCGTCGTCACTGCCCGAATCGACCACCTGCGCCACCTGCTGCTGAGCGCCGCCAGCGATATCCCCCAACTGGGCGGCGAGCGTTTCCATCTGCGAGGCTGAGCGATTCAAGGCCTCCACCGCCTCCGCGTTGCTGCCGGCCACCTGCGTCAGGTCGGTCACGGCGTCGCTGATCTGCTGCACACCGGTAGACTGCTCCGCGCAGGCCGCAGCGATCTCCCGAACAAGCATCGAGGTGCGCTGAATCGACGGCACCATGCCCTCGATCAGGCGACTGGTGCGCTCGGTGAGCTCCACGCTCTCGCTGGCCACCGTGCCGATCTCCTTAGCGGCCGCCTGGCTACGTTCGGCGAGCTTGCGCACCTCGTGCGCGACCACAGCGAATCCCTTGCCCTTCTCGCCCACGCGGGCGGCCTCGACGGCGGCGTTGAGGGCGAGTAGATCGGTGCGGCTGGCGATCTCGTCGACAATATGGATCTTGCGCGCGATCGAATGCATGGACGCGACGGTGTCGCGCATGGCTTGGCTGCCCTCCTCGGCTTCGCGGGCCGCCTGGCCCGAGATCTCGTCGGTGAGACGCGCGTTCTCCGTGCACTGATGCACGGACTGGCTGATCTCGTTCAAGTGCGCTGAGGTCTCATCGATGCTCGAGGCCTGCTGCGCCGCTGCGGCGGAGGCGGTGCGGGCCGTATCGCCCAGGCGATGGTTGAGGTCGAGGAGTTCGCTGGCCGTGGCGCGTACCTGATCGATCGTGTGGGTCTGGCGCTCGGCCGCGCGCCGCGAGTCGTCTGCCACGTGCTGGGACTTCAGATACTCCTCCAGCAACACCCCCCCGAGGTAGACCACGATGGCCGTCTCCACCACCACGTAGGCGGCGTGCACGAGCACGATGGCGAGGTTGCCGCCCTCGGGGAACACCCAGACGCCAGCGCCGTGCAGGAGGCTGAAGGCCAGGTGATGCACGGCGATGACGCCGGCAGCGGTCACCACCGGGCGCCAGTCGCGGTAGACGAGCAGGATGGCGAGGGACACGAACACGCCGAAGTGCAGTTCGATCATCCCGTGGCCCTGGTGGATGTGCAGGGCGCTCATCAGCATGAAGCTCGCCCCCATGTGCAAGCGGGTCAGCAGCGCCCCGCCTTGGGTGATGACGAGGAAGGCGGTGATCCCAAGCGTCGGCACCGCGATCAACAGCGCCTCCAGCCAGGTGCCGTACCAGGGGGCGAGCCCCAGGCTTACCAAGGTCAGCAAACCCATCACGCCGAGCATGAGGCGGTCGGCTTGCGCCCAAAGGGGGGTGAGCGTCTTGGCGTCGTTCGAGTTTACGAATAGCTTCATAAGGCAGGCGTGCTCAGGAGTGAGTGTCGTTCGCGGCGCGGGCGCAGAGGCAGCCGACGCCGAGGGGGTTGAAGATCGGGGGTGCGTCGCCGTCGAGGAGCGCCTGCAGGCTGGCTTCCACCGCGCCTTGGCCGCCGCGGGGCAGGCACATGCCATCGTTCGAGTAGGGCCCTGCGTACAGCACACGACCGGTGTGATCGAGCACCACCGCCGCGGGGGCGGCGGGTACCGCCTGGCGCAAGGCAGCCGAGAACGGATCGTCGGGCGACACGCTTACAAAGCGCACCCCCTGGTCCGCGTAAGCCGCCTCGATGCGTTGGCGATGCGGCTTGCTGCGTTTGCTGCACCGGCAGTCCTCGGCGGCAATGTGCAACACCGTGGCCTCGTACGGAGCGGGCACGAGCAGGGCGGCACGCGTAGCCAGGGCTTGGGCGATGGCGTCGCGGTCGAAGACGAAGGCGGCGCGGCCGTCGTTGGGGTCTGAGGACCACAGGGCCTGGGCGCCGGGGCCGAAGTGCCACAGCAGCACACTCGCGCTGAGCAGCCAGCCGGCGACCAGTACCCAGGCGAGGGGCTGCGCACCGCGCCTGGGGGCAGGGGCGATCGGGTCCAGCACTGTCGATGGAGTGGCGGCCATGGGCGTACTCGTAGCGATCCTTCTTCGGATAACGGCGCGCGGAGTAGTGCCTTGAGGGAAATGCCCGCGTTTGTGTGCTGATCGACAAAGGCACGCTCCCACCGCTCAGGTGTTGCTCTTATTTCGTATTTTTGCTAATTAGTAATTCATCGAAATAAGCGGAGCGCGATCGATATGCGAATGCTGACCTTTCTCCTCGCCACCTTCGGCGTCAGTTGGGCGATCGCGCTGGGGCTGCACGGGGCAGGGGGCCTCGCCGGCGCGCCGCCGCCCCTGGTGGCCGCGGCGTTGCTCGCCTACATGTTCGGGCCCGCCGTGGGGGCCGTGCTGGCCACGGCCCTGTTCGATCGCGGGGCGTTCCTACGCACCTTGGGCCTCACGCCCTTCCGATGGGGGCGCACCGTGCGCTGGGTCGCGATCGGATGGGGGCTGCCGCTGCTACTGATCGTGCTCGCCACCTCGCTAATCCTGGTGGTACTTGGCGCGCCGCCGGCCGACGCCGCGGCGCGCTTGCACGCGCAGGCGAGTGCGGCGGCGCAGGCGGCAGGGGCATCGCTTCCCGTATCGCCCGAGCAGCTGCTGTGGCTGACCCTGGCGGTGAACCTGCCCGTCGGCATCGTGATCAACACGGTCCTGATCACCTTCAATGAAGAACTCGGGTGGCGCGGTTGGCTCTACACGCGCCTCGCGCACCTCGGCTTCTGGCGCGTGTCGTTGATCACCGGGCTGCTGTGGGGCCTGTGGCACGCGCCCATCGTGCTCATGGGACACAACTACCCCGGTCTTGGCCTCTTGGGTGTTGCCTTGATGATCGCCTGGACCGTGCTCTTCGCGCCCTACTTCACCCTTGTGCGTGAGGGCGGGGGCAACATCTGGGCCGCGGGCGCGATGCACGGCGCGGTGAACGCTGGCACCGGCATCGGACTGCTGTTCGTGCCGACGCCCGTATGGCCCCACAGCGGCCTGCTCGGTGCCGCGGGGTTCGCGGTGCTGTTGGCGGGCTGGGGTGGGATCGCGTGGTATCGCCAGCGCGCGATCGTCCGAAGGCCTGAGCCCGACGGCGCGGGGTGACGGTCGTCAATACGCAGTCGTCGCGCTGGGAGTGGCGGGTGGGCTTGGCGTAGCATGAGCGTTGGCGACTCGCCCGACGGACCGGCGCCACGATGGAATTCGACTGGGTAGCAATCGCCTTCGGCGATATCGTGTGGATCGCGCTGGCCTTCGCGTGCGGGCTGGCCTCGCGCGCGCTCGGCATTCCTCCCCTAGTGGGCTTTCTGGCCGCAGGCTTCCTGCTCAAGGCCAGCGGTGGTGCCTCCGGTGAGGTGCTCGCCAAGCTGTCGGACCTGGGCATCACCCTGCTCCTGTTCACCGTCGGCTTGAAGCTCAATCTGCGCACGCTTCTGCGGCCCCACGTGTGGGGCGTCACCTTCGCCCACACGGGCCTTACGATCCTGTTCGGTGCGCTGCTCTTCCTGTGGCTGGGCAGCGTCGGTGTGGGCGCGCTCACGGGGCTGAGCTGGCAACAGGCGAGTCTGTTGGCCTTCGCCCTGAGCTTCTCCAGCACGGTCTTCGTGGTGAAGGTGCTCGAGGACAGCGGCGAGGTGACCGCCCTGCACGGGCGCGCCGCCATCGGCATCCTGATCGTGCAAGACGTGTTCGCCGTGTTGTTCCTGGCGGCATCCACGGGCAAGTTGCCCACGCCCTGGGCCGCTGCCCTGGTGCTCCTCATCCCCCTGCGCTCGGTGCTCCACGCCGTGCTCAAGCGCGCGGGCCACGGCGAGTTGCTCGTGCTGTACGGCTTGCTCCTGGCCCTCGGCGGCGCCGAGGTGTTCGAGTGGGCGGGGCTGAAGGGCGATCTCGGCGCGCTCATCCTAGGGGTGCTCATCGGCACCCACGCCAAGGCCGACGAGATGGGCAAGGCTCTGTTCGGGTTCAAGGACCTCTTCCTACTCGGGTTCTTTCTGTCGATCGGCCTGAACACGCAGTGGACGATCGATACGCTATTGCTCGGGGCCGCATTGACGCCCTTGATCCTGCTCAAGGGGGCGTTGTTCTTCGCCCTCATGTTGCTCTTCCGCTTGCGCGCGCGAACGGCGCTGGTCGCCTCCGCAAATCTCACCAACTTCAGCGAGTTTGGTCTGATCGTCACCGCGATCGCCGTAAGCAACGGTTGGCTTGGGGCGGATTGGTTGGTCGCGCTGGCCGTCGCCCTGGCCCTCTCCTTCGTGGTGGCCGCTGGCTTGAGCGCGGTGGCCAAGCCGCTCTACGCGAACCACTCGGGGCGCTTCAAGGCGATGCAGCGCCGCTCGCGTATTCCCGAGGACGATCGGATCGATCTGTCGTCCTACCGCACGATGGTGATCGGTATGGGGGGCGTCGGGGCTGGGGCTTACGATGCGATGCGTTCGCGCGAGGGCAACACGGTGGTTGGGGTGGACATCGATCCGGTGACCGAGGCGCTGCACCGTAGGCTTGGCCGCGAAGTGATCACGGGGGATCCGAGCGACACGGATTTTTGGGAGCGCCTAGTGCTGCCTTCCGTGCCCCTTCGCATCATGATCGCCTTGCCTAACCGCACCGCGACCGTGGCGGTGATCGAACGTATGCGTGCTGATGCGTTCACCGGTGAGATCGCCGCGACCGCGAAGTTCGACGACGAGGTGGAGGCAATCTCCAACGCCGGGGCGTCGATGGTGTTCAACTTGTCGACGGAAGCTGGCGCGGGCTTCGCTGCGTTGGTGGAATCCGAGGAAGAAGATGCACGGTAGCGCTGGCACGAAGGGCGTTCAGTGAGTCTCAGGGGAGCCTCAGGAGCCGAGCTCTGACACCGCGCGATGAGCCTGCTCGATAGCCGCCTCCGACATCGCATTCGATGCCGCATCGCTGGCCGCGATGGCGATGTTGCCAAACGCCTTGCGATTGCGCTCCCAGTAGCGCTCCTCAGGCGGCCACAAATCCGGCTCGAAGGCGATGCGATCGGTCTTCGGATCGTGGGCGTACGCGTAGCCGTGGGGCCAACGGTTTACGGTGATGCCCGCGATATCACGATCCGCCTCGAAGCCTCCGGGCCCTAACATACGCGTCAGCTGATCTCGCACGTGCCCTTCGAAGGTGTCGAAGGACGTGGTCAGGAGGGAGCGTTGGCCGGCACGAAACTGCTCGCGGGCGCTAGGGCCTGGCTGACCCGGCACGTGGTTGAGGTGTAGCACCATCGGATCCTGCGGATTCACCGGGTAGTCGTAGCCACCGATGGACACGGGCCAGTCGAGCATCACGTTGTGGAAGAAGCTTCCGGAGCACAGGGCGCGATGGAACCCCAGGTTGGCAAAGCTCTGCCAGTTACGCAGCACGACGTTGGTGTAGACCAGGGGCGCCCGCACCGCCTGGCCTAGCTCGCTGCGCTGGGGATCCGGCATCTCCGGGCATAGGTGCGGAATGATGCCGTGATAGCACGCTAGCACCACCTTGCCTGCAGTGACCGAGCGCGCCTTGCCGCCCTCCACGTAGGTCACGCGCACGGGATTGCTCAGCTCGTCGTCCAGGTGACGGGTGCGCACGACGGTGCTGTTCAGGCGAACGCGCACCTGATTCGCCGGGCGATCCAGGGCCCCGTAGTCGAAGCGTGCCAGTACGATGTCGTCCATCGTTGAGCCCGGGGCGGCCGCCGGGATCATGTCGCGCACGAGCATCCGTGCGATCGTCGCGTTGCCGTCGGGGAAATGGTAGATGTACGGGTGAGGGTCTTCCGCGCCTCCCTCCTCCGCTGGGAAGAGCGACTCACCAAGATCGCCAAAGCCCGGGTATCCGCTCACCAGGGCCTCTCGGGCCGGGAATGCATCGATCCCGATAGCCCACACACCGCGAGAGATATCCTTGATCACGGCTAGGGCCTGATCGCCGATGCCGGCACGATCGCGCAAGTACTGCTCATAGCTCACGTCGGTCAGGTAGGCGAGCTGAGCGCGGGAGTCCATATCGTGGAGATAGTGGCGCTCATCGGCAAACAGCCGTACCAGCTCTGCCTTCGTAGGCCCCGTGAGGGGCGCCTGCTCCAACACCTTGGCGTCACCGGCAGACCCGACGACGAGGTGATCACGGCCGAAGGTCTCGCGATTGAGGAAGATGGCCGACGACAAACCGAGATCATCGAACAAATCGTGGTGATAGGCCTCGCGGAAGCGATCCGTGTCGATACCGAGTTCGCGCAACAGCCGCGCGGCCACCGCCGGGTAGCCCCCCGGCGCTTCGATCAGCATGGTGCCGCCGTAGCCGATCAGCTGCTTATCGCCGACGGTGAATTCATTGCGCTTGGCATGACCGCCGAAGTCATCGTGATTGTCCAGCACCAGAATCCTGGCATCCCGGCCAGCAGCCTGACGGTAGAAATAGGCTGCCGAGAGGCCGCTGATGCCACCGCCGACCACCACCAGATCGTAGGTCTCGCCCGTGTCCTCACCCTCGGGAATGGCGCCACCGTCGCGGAGCATGTGGGCGACCTCGAAGGAGCCGGCATGAGAGCCTCGAAGGCCCGACTTCGCCGGCGGGTAGCCCGCGAGCGCGAGGTGGGGATCCAAGGTCCGTGTCAGTGCCCCCGGCGCCATCGACGCGCCAACTCCCAGGGCGACTCCGTTCAGAAAATCCCGACGTGTGACAGTACGCTTCAAGCGATATTCCTCGCGTGGTGGCTCAGTCGTCGAACTCGAACCAGGTGGTCTTCAGTTCCGTGTAGTCATCGAAGGCGTGGATCGACTTGTCGCGGCCGTTGCCGCTCTGCTTGAAGCCGCCGAAGGGCACCGTGATGTCGCCGCCGAAGTAGTTGTTGACGGTCATCGTGCCCACGCGCAAGGCATCGGCCACCTTGTGCGCGCGGTTGATATTCGTGGTCCACACCGCGCCGGCGAGGCCGTAGATCGAATCGTTGGCCATGGCGATGGCCTCGTCAGCAGTATCGAAACCGATCACCGAGAGCACCGGCCCGAAGATCTCCTCGCGGGCGATGCGCATGTCGTTGCGCACGCCCGTGAAGATCGTCGGCTCGTAGTAGTAGCCACCGGAATCCGCATGGGCACGGCTGCCGCCCGCGACCAGCGATGCACCCTCATCCTGGCCGATGGCAACGTAGCGAGAGACCGTGTCGAATTGCTTCTGGCTGATCAGCGGCCCCATCGCCGTGTCCGGGTCCAGGGGATCGCCCGGGTGCCATGCCTGGCAGTGGGCCAGCACCTTCTCGATGAAGGCGTCGTGGGCGGCGTTCTCGACGAATAAGCGGGTGCCTGCCGTGCAGGTCTGCCCGCCGTTGTAGAACACGGCCAGGGCGGCGCCGGCGGCGGCCTTGTCCAGATCGGCATCGGCGAACACGATGTTCGGGCTCTTGCCGCCGAGTTCGAGAAACACCCGCTTGAGATTGGACTGAGCCGCATCCTGCATGATGCGCTTGCCCACGGCGGTGGAACCGGTGAAGGTTACTCCGTCCACGTCCATGTGCCGGGCCAGGTGCGCGCCGATCGTAGGACCATCGCCCGGCAGCACCTGGAGAACGCCCTCCGGGAGGCCGGCTTCGGCGGCGAGCCCGGCGATCCGGATCGCCGTGAGGGGCGTATTTTCGGAGGGCTTCACGATCACCGAGTTGCCCGTGGCCAGTGCCGGACCGAGCTTCCAGGCCGTGGTGGAGATGGGGAAATTGAACGGCACTACCGCGGCCACTACGCCGAGGGGCAAGCGCTGCACGAGGGCCAGGGTGCCGGCCGGCGACGGCGAGATCTCATCGTACAACTTGTCGATCACTTCACCGCTCCAGCGAATCGTCCGAATCGCCGAGGGCACGTCATCGCCGGTGGTATCGCCGATCGGTTTGCCCGCATCGAGGGTTTCGAGCAGGGCAAGTTCATCGGCGTGCTGCTCCATCAGCTCCGACCAGCGCACCATGACGGCCTTACGCTGGCGAGGCGCCATGCGCGACCAAACGCCACTCTCGAAGGTCTTGCGAGCGATGGTGACGGCGCGATCGACATCCGCCGTCGAACACTCGGCCACGTCCGCCAGCGGCGCGCCGTTGGCCGGCTGGGTGAGCGGTCTCGTCTCGCCGGACAGGGAGGCCTGGTAGTCACCGCCAAGGAACGCTCGGGCCTCGATCGTGAGGTCCTTCGCCGCCGCGCTCCAGTTCTGGTCTTTCATCGTCATCGTCTCCTGCCCAGGCGATGCGTCGCTGGGCTCAAGTGAGTTCACGCACGGCGCGATAGGCCTGCATGGCAGCCTGGGGGAACAGGGCGACGGCGCCCGCATCGGAGTTGGCGATGGCGATGCGACCCAGGGGCTTGCGGCCCGCAACGTGTGGGAAGCGCTCATCGTCCCAGTCGTCGTAGAAGTCATCGTGGCGCCAGTCGTAGCCGTAGGCATAGCCATGGGCCCAGCGGTTGACGGTGATGCCTGCGATATCCTTCGCCGGGTCAAAGCCTCCAGGGCCTAGCAGTTCCGTCAGCTGCGATCGTGCCTCGCGCTCGAAGGTCTCGAAGGGCGTGGTCATCAACTCCTGGCGACCGCGGGCGTAGAGATCGGGCGAGGATTGATCCGAGTCCGGGTAGAACAGGAAGCGCTCCATGTGCACCACCACCGGTGCGTCGGGCGTCGGCGAGAATTGGTAATCGCCGATGCTGACCGGGAAGTCGACCATGGCGTTGACGAAGAAGCGGCCCGGCATCGCCACACACCCCACCCCGAGCTTGTCGAAGGCGCGCCAGTTGGTGAGGGCCACGTTGGTGTAGATGATGGGGGCACGCGTACGCTGCGCCAGGGCGGTCCGTTGCATTGCCGGCAACTGCGGGCAAAGGGCGGGAATGATGGCGTTGTTACAGGCCAGGATGCAGCGCTCACCATGTACGCGGTGTGCCTGGCCCGCGCTCACGTAGGTAACCGCCACGTGAGGGGCTGCGCCGGCATCTCCTTCCACGTTGACGACGTTGACCGCCGTGCTGTTGAGGCGAAGGCGAACGCGATGCTCCACCATGTCGAGCTTCGCGTAATCGAAGGGCGCGGTGACCACATCCTCCATCGTATGACCCGGCGCGACGGCGGGGATCAGGCGGCGCACGATGATCCGCGCCAGGCTGGCCAGACCGTCGGGAAAGTGGTGGATGTAGGGGTCGTCGGCGAAGTCGAAGCTCGTGTCTTCGCCGGCCGCCTCGCCGCCGGGGAGGGTGCCGTAGGTGAAGGCATCCGCCGCCGAGGTCTGTTCGATGTCCAGGGTCGAGTCCGTGGTCAGGCCGGCGAGGGCGCGGAACACCTCCGGCTCGCTCACGTCCAGGTGGCGACGTAGGAACTCGGCATAGGAGAGGGTGTAGAGATACTCGCGGCGCTCCTCATCGCTCATTTCGGCCAGATAGTTGGTCGGGTCGGTCAGCACGCGCAGCATCTGCGCCTTGGCTCCTGGTGAAAGGGGCATGGCCTCGACTGCGGCCTTCGCCGTTTCGCCTTGCGCCAGGGGCAGCCAGCTCCAGAATCCCCCCAGGTCGTACTTGATGAGCTCACGCCGGCCCCAGTCTTTCTCGCCGAAGAGCACGGCACCGGCGAGGCCATGGCGGCGGTAGAAGTTCTGATCGTAGGCATCGCCAAGCTTGCCCATGTCCACGCCAAGGTCCTTGAGCAGCCGTTTGACCACCCGCGGGTAGCGCTGGGGTTCCTCGAAGGTCTGGGTGCCGCCGTAGCCGATCAGACGCTCGCCGCGCACGGCAAACTCGTTGCGCTTGGCGTGCCCACCGAAGTCATCGTGGTTGTCGAGGATCAGGATGCGCGCGTCGGGGTGTCGCTGGTGAAACAGGAACGCCGCGGTCAGGCCGCTCAGCCCCGCGCCCACGACGACCAGGTCGTACTTCTCACCCGTGGCGCGCACGGGCCCGAAGTCTACGGCGCCGGCCCTGGCGAGGGCGTGGGCAACGTCGAAGGAACCGTCGTGGTTGCCGCGCATGCCCGTTCGCGTCGGCGGATAAGGGGCCGCCGCCCCAGCAGGTGCGCCGGTGGGCGAGGCCTGGCCCGCGCCCAAGGCCGCCCCCGGGAGCATCGAGGCTCCCGCTAAGGCGCTGAGTCCGTTGATGAAGTCGCGACGCGCGATGTCCGCACCCATGCCGAGCGCCTCGTCGGAGAGCGGACGGCGGGGCGTGTGGGGCGATCTCTTGGGCACGGCAGACCTCGATGTTGGCGAGTGATTCCGTGGATATGAGCGGTGACGTCGACCATGGACGGTACTGACAGTCCGCCGCACCGAATACCGCGCCTATACGCCTAAACGATCCGGCGGCGCAG
Organism: Pseudomonadota bacterium; assembly: GCA_039815145.1. Taxonomy (NCBI): domain Bacteria; kingdom Pseudomonadati; phylum Pseudomonadota; species Pseudomonadota bacterium. Next base: position 4,537 of record JBCBZW010000025.1, on the reverse strand, counting down.
TTTTGATTACCGTCGAGCCCTGGCCCTTCGAAGTCACAGGGATCGAACGTGCCTCGATTTGACGCCATCGTGATCGGCGCCGGACACAACGGCCTGACGACTGCGGCATTCCTCGCGAAGAGCGGCCTGGACGTCGTGGTCCTGGAGCGCAACCCGTACTTCGGGGGCGCCACCGTTAGCCGCGAACTGCACGAGGGCTGGAAGTACTCCAACTGCTCCTACGTCTGCAGCCTCTTCCGCCCGGAAATCTACTCCGCTCTAGACCTCGGACGCCATGAGCTGAAGGTGATTCCCCTCGTCAGCAGCATGACCTTCAAGCGTGACGGCGACTACTTCGGCAGCTATCAGCATCCGGCGGTGCGCCGGCGCGAGCAGCGCCGCCACAGCCCTCGGGATGCGGATGCAGCGGTTCGCTTCGACGCGGACGTGCTGCGCTGGTGCAAGCTCATCCGCGGCATGCTCCTGCGCACCCCGCCGGACCCCACCTCCCTGCGACCCCGCGACGCGTTCGAGTTCGCCTACCTGCTGAAGAAGTTCTGGTCCCTCAGCGAGGCCCAGCTCTGCGAGTTCGTGCGCTTCTTCACCATGTCCATCGCCGAGTACCTCGAAAACTACTTCGAGAACGAGACGATCCTCGCCCACTACTCCGGCGGCAGCATCATCGGCACGGGCCTCGGCGTGTACTCGCCGGGCACCGCCTACGTCCTGCTGCACCACGCCATGGGCGATGTGGACGGCAACGTCGGCGCCTGGGGCTTCGCCCGCGGCGGCATGGGCTCCGTGGCCAAGGCCCTGGCGAGCGCCTTCGAGAGCTACGGCGGCAAGGTGCGCTGTGATGCGGCGGTGGAGCGCATCAAATCCTCCGGTGGCCGAACCACCGGCGTCGTGCTCGCCTCCGGTGAGGAGATCGACGCACCGGTGGTGGTCTCCAGCCTCAATGCGAAAACCACCTTCACCCGATTGCTGGAGAGCGACGACGTGCCGCCGACCCTGCGCAGGCGCGCCGAGCAGTTCAAGACCCGCGGCTCCTCCGGCAAGCTGAACATCGCCCTCGAGGGCATGCCGAGCTTCCCCGCCCTGCCCGAGGGCTCGCCCCTCACCCTGGGGCACATGCACTTCACCGATACCCTGGAGCGACTGGAACTCGCCTACGACGATTGGAAGGACAAGCGCTGGTCGACCGATCCCTACACGGACACGCTGATTCCCTCCCAGTACGACCCCACGATCGCGCCACCGGGCAAGCACATGATGAGTGTGTTTGTGCAGTACTGCCCTGCCGACATAGAGGGTGGCTGGACGGACGACAAGCGCACCGCCTTCGGCAACACGGTGATCGACCAGATCGCGGACTACAGCCCCGACTTCAAGTCCCTCATCGCCCACGCCGAGGTGCGTACGCCGCACGAACTGGAAGCGGAGGTGGGTCTGCTCGAAGGCAACATCTTCCACGGCGAACTTACCTTCGATCAGCTGCTCTTCAACCGTCCCTTCCCGGGTGCCGCTCAGTATCGTGGCCCCATCAAGGGCATGTACCTGGCTGGCTCCTCCTCCCACCCCGGTGGCGGCGTGATGGGAGCGCCGGGCTGCAACGCCGCCCGCGAGATCCTCGGCGACCTGCGCCGCACCGACGTCACGCCCCGCGAGTTCACCGATGACTGACGCCCACCTCACGATCATCATCGGCGCCGGCCATAACGCTCTCGTCTGCGCCAACTACCTGGCCCGCGGCGGCCAGCGCGTGCTGTGTCTGGAAGCGGCAAGCGGCCCCGGCGGCATGGCATCCCACCGCACCTTCGCGGAGGGATTCGAGGCACCCTTTGCCCACGCCCAGTTTCCCGCCGATGCGAACATGGTCGAGGAACTCGCCCTTGCCCGTCATGGCTACGCACCCTCGCCGCCGGCGCCGACGACGGTGCTCGATCCCCAGGGCTGCACCCTGTCTGCCCAAGGGCCCGAACTCTCAGGCCAGGGCGTGGCCGCAGCGGACGCTGATGCGTACCGGACCTTGCGCAAGCGCTTCAGCGACTTTGCGCGGCGCCTCGGTCCCGTGTTCCGCCAGGCGCCGCCGCGCCTGAAACACCTGAGCACCGCCGAGCTGCGCAGCGTGGCCTCCCTGGCCCTGAACGTGCGCTTCGGTCTCGGCCGGGAAGGCCTGCGAGAACTGCTACGCGTCGCCGGCATGAACATCTACGATCTCCTGGACGAGCAGTTCGACGACGACCGGGTGAAGGGCTTGCTGGCCCTCGAGGCCATGCAGGGGTCGGCCATGGGCCCGCGCACCCCCGGCACGGTACTGACCTGGCTGCATCGCCTGGCCAACGCCCGAGATCGATCCGTGACGGTGGCCGCCGGGCCCGAGAGCTGCCTTGCGTCGGCTTTGGCAAAGGCGTTGGAAGCGACCGGTGGAACGGTGCGCTACGGCGCGCGGGTGCAGTCGATCACCACCGGCGAAGCGGGCCGGGCGAGTGGCGTCACCCTCGACAACGGCGAGCACATCGCCGCTCAAACCGTGGTGTCCGGCATCGATCCGCGCGGCACCTTTGAGCACTTGGTCGGACTCCCCCGCCTGGACACCGAATTCGCCCGCCGGGTCACCCAGATCCGCGGCAAGGGCGTGGTCGCGAAGCTGCACCTCGGCCTCGACTCCCTTCCCGAGTTTCGCGGAGTCTCGCGCCAGGCCCTCGCTGGCCGGCTGCTGGTCGCCCCCTCGGCGGACTACGTCGAAAGGGCTTTCAACCCGAGTAAGTACGGTCGCATCAGCGACGCTCCGGTGCTCGAGATCACTGTCCCGTCGCTCACGGCTCCGCACCTCGCACCTAAGGGCATGCACGTCATGTCGATCAATGCCTCCTTCGTTCCCTACAAGGCGGCTGCGGAGGAGAGCAGTGCGTGGCGCGAGGAGGTGCAACGCACCGTCATGGACACCCTCGGTCAGTACGACGGCGGCATGCCGGCTCGCGTCACCTGCGCCGATCTGATGACGCCCCTGGACATCGAACGAACCTTCGGCGCGGTCGGCGGCCATTGGCACCACGGTGAATTGTCCATGCATCAGTCGATGATGTTGCGCCCCCTCTACGGCGCCGCCCAGTACGCCACGCCCATCCGGGGGCTCTTTCTCTGCAGCGCAGGCTGCCATCCCGGTGGCGATGTGGCCGGCACCGCCGGAAGCAACGCGGCCGCGGCCATCCTCGCCGGCAAGGGGGACGCATGAGCGCCATCGACCATACGCACTTCCGCCAGCCCCTCGGCCGAACGCCGTTTCTGGATCACTACGAGGCCGCGTCCACGCGCGAACACTGGACCGTGTGGAACGGCTACAAGATTGCCAAGGTGGTGGACAACCTGGCCCGGGAGTACTACGCGATCCGCAGCGGTTGCTCGGTGATGGATCTCACTCCCATGGAGAAGTACCGCATTTCGGGCCCTGATGCAGGGGACTTCCTGAATCGGCTGGTCACCCGCGATGTGAGCCAGCTCGCCGTGGGGCGCATCACCTACGTGGTGTGGTGCGACGACGAGGGCAAGGCCATCGACGATGGCACGATCTTCCGCCTCGGCGAGCGTGAGTACCGCCTGTGCGCCCAGCACCATCAGCTCGACTGGTTGCTGAGCAGTGCCCTCGGCTTCGACGTCAGTATCACCTGTGAAACCCACGAGGTGGCTGCCCTCGCCGTGCAGGGCCCCACATCGCACACGGTGCTCGCGGCCGCAGGTTTCACGGAACTGGCGCAACTGAAGCCTTTCCGCAGCGTGCAGACGTCCTTCGCGGGCGGGCCCGCCCTGGTCTCCAGAACCGGCTTCACCGGGGACCTTGGCTACGAGATCTGGGTGGCACCGGAACAGGCCGATGCCCTGTGGCAGGCTCTGCTAGCGCAACGCGCCAGCTACGACGTCGTGCCCATCGGACTGGACGCGATGGAGATGGCCCGTATCGAAGCGGGCTTCATCATGCCGGGCTTCGACTTCGTCACGGCCGAGACCGCGTTGATGCCGGAACATCGTCGGTCGCCCTACGAGCTCGGCCTGGGCTGGGCCGTGGATCTGGAGAAGGGGCACTTCACCGGCCGAGCGGCGCTCAAGGCCGAGCAGAGCAGGCCGGCGACACGACGTCTGACCAAGTTGGTGGTGGCGGGCAACAAACCCGTCGGCGACGCATTCATCTACAACCGGCGCAAGGGGCGAGAGATCGGCGTGGTCCGTTGCGCTACGTGGTCGCCAGTGCTCAAGGCCAACCTGGCCCTCGCCGAGATCGAACTCACCGATGGCAGCCTGCCGGGCAGGGTCTGGGCGAAGATCGACTATCAACGGGAGCTCGCCTGGCGCGTCGCCTGGGAGCCCTGCACGATCAGCAGCAAACCCTTCTACTCGCCTGCGCACCGCAGCGCTACGCCGCCGCACGCATTCTGAGTCGTCACGATGGGCACCCCGGCACCGAGCAACCCCTTCGACAACTGGCGCGCCATGGGCATCTCCCTCTACATGGTGCTCGTCGGCTACGGGGTGCTGGTCGGCATCCCGGTGATCAGTTCCG
>JBCBZW010000024.1 GCA_039815145.1 Pseudomonadota bacterium | reverse complement strand
GACTGGCGACGCAAGGCGACCGAGTTTTCGCTGAAGCGACGTTCCGCCCCGAGCTCGAGCGCCTGCAGGTACAAGCGATCACCGTCCTCCACCGTATCGGGGACGGGCAGGCTGGCCGTCCCTTCACCTTGCGCGTCGAGAAACCCCGCCCCAAGGACCTGGAAGGTACCCGGCGCCAAGTACAGGGTGCCCAGCTGCCCCACCGCGAAGGATGCTGGCGTGGACGATGCAAGCACCACGAAGCGCGCGCCCGGTTGGCCGTCGCGAACGCTGATGTCGATCGTCGCATCGGGAAGAAGGAACGGCTGCGGGGCGCTGAGGGTAAGCGCCGCGTAGCAAGGAAGCGCCAGGGCGCACATCGCGAGGGTAGCCGCGGCAAGCGTATGCCTAGGACATATCGTAGGCACACCTAAATGTCTTACGGTTCGGCGCATGTCGATCCAACTCCCTTTGAGATCCGCGGTCCGGGAAGGAGGATAGTCCGTCGCGGACGGCGATGCCATCCGCGACAAAAGACTGAAAACTATGCAGCGATACCGATCTCGCCTAGGAAAACGCTGGGTAGATCAGCCCCCTAATCGCGCTTGATGCGAATGCGGTGGCTGGCGCGAATGGAGAGCTCCGGTCCGCCGCCGTTCAGCGCCGCGCGCAGCTCAGCGCGATCGTCGTCCCAGGCGGAGGCGGGGAAATCGAAGTCGCTGCTGACGCGGGAGTTGCTGCTGTACGCATCGATGTCCATGGCAATGCCCGGGGCCAGACTGACCGTCACGCTACCGCCATGGGTACGCAGCTCGCTGTTGCCGGACGGTTGCGAGCGAATCCGCGCATTGATGCTGCCGCCGTTGGTTGAGGCGTCCACGGAACCGTACACATCGTCCACGCTCACGCTGCCGCCAGCGGTGTGGGCAACGACATCCCCCCCGCTGGCCCCGATGCGAATCGAGCCACCCGCGGTGCGCGCGTTCACGGAGCCGCCCGCATCATCGATGCTGATCGAACCACCGGCGGTCTTCGCTTCCACCTCGCCCCCCGCACGGCGAACGCTGATGGAGCCGCCTGCCGTATTGAGTCGGGCGTTTCCGCGCGATTCCTCCAGGTCGATGCTACCGCCTGCCGTACGGGCGTTGACCTCACCCCCCATGTTGGCCAGGCGGATGAAACCTCCCGCCGTGTTGACGTCGACGTTACCGTCCAGGTCGTCCACCTCGATGCTGCCACCGGAGGTGTTGACCTCGATCTCGAAGCCCCGCGGCACCGACACGCGGAACTCGATCTCGAGGTCACGATTGTTCCAGTTGCGTCGGCCGGGCAGTTCGCCACGCACGCGGACTTCGCTGCCGCGCTGGTCGAACTCCACTTCGAAACGGTCGGCGTCACGGCCATCGCGCTCGACGCGAACCTCCACGCGACCTGAGTTGTTGGATTCCACCTCCACGGCGCCGACGTCGGAATCGAGCACCAAGCGGCCCGTCGAACCGACATCGAAGCTGCGCTCGATGACATCCGCGTGGGCCGCGCCAGGCACCGCCAGCGCCAATGCGAGGACGGCGAAGGCGCCGATGGATGCGGGCGCCCGCTGCGCCTGCGAGTTAGCGAAGTTGAGCATTGTCTGGGTCTCCTCCCTGGGGGATAACGTCGAGCCTTGGATGTGACGGGGCGCGCAAGCGTTTGAATCGCCCCGCAACGTTTTCCGCTGGGCCCTGATGCGCCGCGGCGGCGACGGCCGGAGACCGCCCAGCAAAGGCCGTATACTGAGGGGCCTGAACCGCCTGTCGGGAGCGCCAACATCGACCGCCAACCGCGCACCTCCACCTCGCCGCCCTCTCCCGCGGTGGGGCCGAAGCTCCCGAGCCCGCCATCGGCGGGTCTCGTCCTGCGACGCATAGTCGGGGGCATGATCCTGATGCTCGTGGTGGGCCTGACCACCTGCGGGGGCCTGTGGAGCGCTGCCGGTGCCTGAGATCTATCGATCTGCTAGGCACGGCGCCATGCCGCGCGTCGATCTGCGCGGGTATCTCCTGTTACCCCTCGCCCTCCCGCTGCTGCCCGCCACCGTCCTGTCCTTGGCGCGCGGCCGAACGGACCACGTCCTGGCGGAGCTTGCCACCCTGGGCCTGATCGGCGCGGCCGTATGGCTCGTGCGCCGGGGCCTGCGACCGCAAACGCTGCTGGAGGCGCCGGACAGTGCGCGCCGCCTGCGCTGGATGGGAAGCGGCGCCTTGGCCTTGGGGTGTGCCGTGTGTGATCGCTTCCTTATCGGCCACAGCACCGGGTTCTCGGTCCTGATCGCCGGCCTGACCCTGGTGGGCGCCTGGCTCGCCTGGTGGCCTCATGAGACGACGGGCGCCGCTGACAGCACGGCGCCCAAGGCCGTGCGCCAACAGCTGGCGCAGGCCCGGGCGCAGATCGAACGCTTGGACGCCCTCGCCAAGCGCTTGCGTCAGCTTCCCCTGGCCGAACGCTTGAACCAGATCGTCGGCGAAGCCCGCCAGATTCTGGGCTTGCTGGAAGCGGATCCAGGCGATGTCAGCAAGGCCCGGCGCTTCCTGTCCGTCTACCTCGAGGGCGCGTTGCAGGTTTGCGAGCGCTACGAGAACACCGCGCTCCAACACGGCGTCACGGCGCTGGAGGAGAACTTCACCGAGGTGCTGGACACGATCGCCCGCGTGTTCGCAGAACAGCGTGAGCGGCTGCTCGCCAACGACGTGCTGGATCTCGATGTGCAAATCGAGGTGCTCAAGCGTCGTCTGGAACTCGAGGGCATCAGCTAGGTAAGCGCCCTGACTACGCGAGGATCAGCCCATGTCATCACCATCAAATCCCCCCGAACCAGATCACGAGGTTGCAGAGATCGACCGCGCCGCCCTCAGCGCACGCCTGGACCTGGCGGACGCGCAGTCCATCATGACCTTCGGCGCCAGCGCGCAACAGGAGCTGGCCGGGGTGACCGATCAGATCCTCGATGGGGTGAAGAACCAGGACGTCGGTCAGGCGGGCGAAGCGCTCAACGATGTGATCGCCACCTTGCGCGGGTTCGACGTCGACGCGCTCGCCGCCCAGGGCAAGCGACGAGGACTACTCTCCTGGTTGTTCTCCGCATCGCGCCCCCTGGCGAAGTTCCTGCAGCGCTACGAGAGCGTGCGCGGACAGATCGACGCCATCACCGATCGCCTGGAGCAACACAAGACCACCCTGCTCACAGACCTCACACGCCTGGATCGCCTCTACCAGGGAAGCCTCGAGTGCTTCCACGCCCTCGACGGCTACATCGCCGTCGGCGAGGAGCGCCTGGCCCAGGCCGACACGGAAACCTTGCCCGCGCTGCAGGAGAAGGCCGACAGCAGCGGTGACGTGCTCGATGCGCAGGCGCTGCGCGACATGCGCGCCTCGCGTGACGACCTCGAGCGCCGCCTGCACGACCTGCGCCTCACGCGCCAGGTAACCATGCAGAGCCTGCCCGGCATCCGCCTGGTGCAGGAGAACAACAAGGGATTGGTGAACCGCATCAACTCGGTGCTCACCAACACCGTGCCATTGTGGCGCCAGCAGCTGGCGACCGCCGTGGCCGTCTACCGCTCCGGCCAGGCGACGCGCTCGGTGGAGGCGGCGAGCGACCTTACCAACGAGATGCTCGAGGCCAACGCACGCGACCTCAAGGTAGCCAATGCGGACAGCCGGCGAGCGATCGAACGCGGGGCCCTGGATGTCGCCTCGGTAAAGGCGGCCAACCAGACCCTCATCGAGACCATCGAGGAGAGCCTCGCGATTGCCGAGGAGGGGCGCCAGGCACGAGTCGCTGCGCGCGAAGAACTGCAGACAGCAGAAGCGCAGCTAAGAGAAGCTCTCACCAACGCGGCGGGCCGCGAGCAGACGGAGAACAGTGAATCATGAGCTTTTGGGATCGCATCCGCGGCGAATTCGTCGACGTCATCGAGTGGACCGACGACTCGCAGGACACCCTAGTCCACCGCTTCGAGCGCTACGGCAACGAGATCAAGTACGGCGCCATGCTGACCGTGCGCGAGGGACAGGTGGCCGTGCTGGTCAACGAGGGCCGCCTCGCCGACGTCTACCAGCCGGGCTTGTACAAGCTGGAAACCAGCAACATGCCCATCATGACCACGATCATGAGCTGGCCGCACGGCTTCGAGAGCCCCTTCAAGGCCGAGGTCTACTTCTTCAGCACGCGCCAGTTCACCGATCTGAAGTGGGGCACCAAGAACCCGATCATGCTGCGCGATCGTGAGTTCGGTCCCGTACGCCTTCGTGCCTACGGCACCTACACGATCCGCATCGAGGACCCTTCGGTCTTCCTGCGCGAAGTGGTCGGCACGGACGGGCGTTTCACCACCGATGAGATCACCAACCAGCTACGCAATCTCATCGTCTCGCGCTTCAGCACGATCCTTGGCGACTCGGGCATCCCGGTCCTCGACCTCGCCGCCAACTACGACAAGCTCGGTGATTTCATCAGCAAGTGGATCGGGAAGGAGTTTGCGGAGTACGGCCTGGCCCTTCCCACGCTGCTGGTGGAGAACATCTCCCTGCCCGACGCCGTGGAGAAGGCGCTCGACAAGCGCACCAGCATGGGCATCATCGGCAACCTCGAGGACTACGCCACCTTCCAAGCCGCCGAAGCGATGACCGTGGCGGCCGCCAACCCAGGTGGCGGCGCGGGCGACGGGGTCGGCTTAGGCATGGGCTTTGCGATGGCTTCAAAGCTGGGGGAGACCCTGAGCACGGGCGGCAAGGGCAACGCCCCGGCTGCCGGCGCTGCCGGCGACACGCCGCCGCCGCTGCCCACCGAAGCGCGCTACTACCTGGCGGTCAATGGCCATCAAACCGGCCCCTTCACCAAGACCGAGGTGCGCACGAAGATCCAGTCGGGGGAGCTCTCCCGGGACTCGCTGGCCTGGCGGCCTGGCTTGAAGGAATGGCAGGAAGCCCAAGGGGTGGCGGAGCTCGCCGAGATGTTCGCCCAGATGCCGCCGCCGCTCCCACCCCAGTGAGGGGCGATAGGCGCCGGTCGACCCCACCGCGTTGAACGAGCAAGACGCGGCGCCTGCGCAGGCGCCGGAGGCGCCCCCCAAGCCGCGCCACCAGGCCAACGAACGCGCCTTCGCTTGCGACGGCTGCGGTGCGCTGCAGACCTTCCAACCGGGCACGCGCACGCTCGAGTGCGCGTTCTGCGGCCATGAGACGCCGATCCCCGAACGGGCGTCGGCGCAGATCCGTGAGTATCCCCTGCGCGAGGCGCTAGACCGCTTGGCGCAGGCGGGGCCGGTGTCCCCCACGGCCACACGATGTCCGAGCTGTGCCGCGCAGTTTCAATTCGACCCCAAGCAACACGCCGGGGAGTGCCCGTTCTGCGCCACTCCCATCGTCGTCAATCAGCTCGCCCTCGAGGATCCCGATAGTCCGACGCGGATCCATCCGAAGTCCCTCCTCCCCTTCGACGTCGACGAGCAAGGCGCGCGGGACGGGGTTTCCAAGTGGCTGGGCAAACTCATCTTCGCGCCGCCGAAGCTGCGCCGCTACGGGCGGGTCGGCGGTTTGCACGGCGTGTACCTCCCCTACTGGACCTACGATTCGCGCACGCGCAGTAGCTACACGGGCGAACGCGGCACCGTCTACTACGTGAACGTGCCGGTGACCACGGTGCGCAACGGGCGCACGGTCACCGTGAATCGGCGAGAAGCGCGGGTGCGCTGGCGGCGCGTGAGCGGCACCGTCGCGCGCCGCTTCGACGACGTGCTGGTGGGCGCATCGAAGTCCCTGCCCCGTACCCTGACCGACAAGCTCGCGCCCTGGGATCTCGCCGCCCTGGTGCCCTACGATGAGCGCTACCTGAGTGGCTTTCGCAGCGAGGTGTACGAGGTCAGCCTTGACCAGGGCTTCGAGGTGGCCCGGGGCATCATGGGCGGGATCATCCGACGCGATGTCCTGCGCGACATCGGCGGCGATCGCCAGCGCGTCCATTCGGTGCAGACCGAGCATTTCGACACCACTTTCAAGCACCTGCTGCTGCCGGTCTGGACGGCAAGCTACGAGTACCGATCGAAGCGCTTTCGCCTTGCCGTCAACGCCCGCACCGGGCGCGTCGTTGGCGAGCGACCCTGGCACTGGCCATCGATCGTGCTAGCGGTAGCGCTAGGTGCTGGCGTGATCGGCGGTGCTCTGTGGTGGGCACACCGCGCAGGGCTGCTCCAGGGCTAGGCGGGCACCGCTCGCCCCGAAGTTGCAACGGGTACCGTTGTGCTTCGACAATGCTGTGGTATTTTGCGTTCCTCGCTTACCAGCGCACCGTCATCTAATCAGAGCTATCGACCCGCCGTAACGCACGGCTCGGTCGGCGGAGAGCACCCATGGGTAGTCTGCAGGATCAGCTGCTGCAGTCCGGATTGGTCTCGGAAGATCAACTTCGCAAGTCGAAGCAAAACGCCGCCAAGGGGCGCAAGCGCAAGCCACGCAAGAGCAAGGCGGAACGCGCTGCCAAGGCGCCGGACAGCGAAGCCACGCGCGCTGCCAAGGCTGCCTCCTCCGCTCGTCAACTGCGTGATCGCGAACTCAACCAGGCGCGCAACGTGGAGCGCGAGCGCAAGGCCATCCTCGGCCAGCTACGCGCCATCATCAACGAGCAGCGACTGAACGACCCGGAAGGTGACATCAAGCACTTCTACCAGTCTGGTAAGAAGATCAAGCAGATCTGGGTCACTTCGAAACAACAACGTGAACTCGTGACCGGCGCCCTGGTGGTCGCTGTGCTCGAAGGTCGCGGACACCTGATGGCCACCGCACAGGCGGAACGGCTACAGAAGGTAGACGCCAAGGGCGAACACATTCGTATCGCAAAGGCGGATGAGCCCACGCCGGACGCGGCAGCGACGGACGATGCCTACGCGGCCCACCCGGTGCCCGACGATCTGATGTGGTAGCGCCTAGGGGTGCGCCTTGGCCGCACCCTGACGGGCCAACACGTGCGAGCGACGGGCGCGCAGGCCGCCCAAGGGGCTCGCCACCGCGTCGCCCTCGTCCGCCCCCCCGACGAGCGCCTCGGGATCGCGCAGAAACGACAGCACCAGATCGTTGAAGACCGTCGCCTGATCGTAGGGCGTGGCGTGGCGGCTGTCCTTCACCAGTTCGAAGTGCGCCTTGCGCAACTGGCGAACCATCGCCATGCGATCCTCGGGCGGCACGAAGTCCTTATCACCGCTCACCACGAGCACCGGCATCTGGAGTTCGCGCAGGCGAGGGGCCACGGACCATCCGGCCAGCGCCTGGATCGCCGCCAGGTAGCTCGGCTTGTGGTTGCGAAGGTGGCGCCGCGTCATCTCCTCCCGCAGGGCCTGCTGGTGCGGCTCGGGAAAGCAGTGGCGGTTGAGCAAGCGCGCCATGCGCTGCAGACCCCGCTCGCTTCCCATACCGATGCGGTAGAGCTTCATCAACTGCTCCCGCCAGCGCGCGACTTCGAAGGACGCCTGCGCGTTGACCAGGGTCACCGACGCCACCCGCTCAGGCCGCGCCACGGCAAGTTGCAGGGCCACGGCGCCACCCATCGAATACCCCAGCACGTGTGCCCGGCGCACGCCCATCTCATCGAGCAATCCCAAGATGTCCTGGGCGAAGGCGGGCACCGTATAGCAGCCCGTCGGCTTGTCTGAACGACCGAAACCCCGCAGGCAGGGCATGATCAAGGGGTGATGGGGCGAGAAGGCTGGCACCTGCAGATCCCAGTCCTCGCTGGAACAGCCCAAGCCGTGGAGCATGAGCACGGGCTGCGCGTCGGGATGTCGGTCCTGACCGAGGTAACGATAATGCAGGCGAATGCCATTGACCGCTGCGTAAGGCATGCCGCATCAAAGCACGGACCTGCCTCGACCCGCGCCCTGATAGATCACAGGCCTGCTGCCCCAACACCCACAGCTGCAACACTCGCGTCGCGAGCAACGCTGCTAACATGCAGTTATGACAGAAGTCGCCGTCGCATCCAGTTCACAGCTCTCCGCTGAGGCCGGCAAGCGCATCGCAGACGAGGGCGGCAACGCCGTCGATGCTGCCATCGCTGCCTCGCTCGTCTCCATGACCACAGAGCCCGGCGTGTGCTCCCTTGGCGGTGGTGGCTTCGTCACGGTCAGCGCCCCAGGCGAAGCGCCGGTCACGATAGATGGCAGCATCGCCATGCCGGGCCGTGGCCTGCGTGAAGAGGCACTCGGCAAGGGCGTTCACGACGCGGTGATGAGCTACGGCGGTGGCTTGCGCACGATCGTCGGCCACGGAAGTGTCGGCGTGCCCGGGGCCCTCGCCGCGCTGGGCCTCGCGTCGCAACGCTACGGCCGCCTCCCCTGGCACGCCCTCGTGCAACCGGCCTTCGAACTTGCCCGCGATGGCTTTCCCCTGCCGCAACCGGCCCACGACTACCTGGTCCATTCCCACGAGGTCGTGTTCGGTTGGCATCCCCTGAGCCGCAAAGCCCTGCACCACGATGACGGGCGCCTGAAAGCGCGCGGTGAGTTGATCCTGGTGGAAGATCTCGGCAGCAGCCTCGAGCGGATCGCACGCCACGGCGTGAGCGATTTTTATCGTGGCGAGATCGCCGCGTGCATCGCGAGCGACAGCCGCGAACACGAAGGGATGTTGACGGCCGAAGACCTCGCCACCTACGAGCCGGTGGTGCGCCCCCCCCTCGCCCTATCGCTGGGCGATTGGGAGATCGCCACCAACCCGCCCCCGGCGATCGGGGGAACCACCCTCTCCGCGATGCTGCTCGCGGTTCGGCGCGCGGAACACCAGGGGACGGACGCGGAGTCGATCGCCCAGTTGGTGGACATCCAGCGCGCCGTCTTCGGCTACCGTCGCCGCACCCTCGACCTCAGCGACCAGGTCGATGCCGACGCGCGCGCCCTGTTGGACATGGCCCGTGACGGGGCCCTGCAGCCGACCTCACCGTCGTCCTCCACCGTGCACGCCTCCGCGGTCGACGATCACCGCGGTGCGTGCGCCATCACCATGTCCGCAGGCTACAGCGCGGGCGTCATCCCGCCCGGCACCGGGATCTGGATGAACAACTGCCTGGGCGAGATCGAACTCAATCGCCGCGGCCTGATCGCGGGACCCCCTGGGACTCGCATCTCCTCGAACATGGCGCCGACCGTCGCCGTCAACGGTGCCGGCGACGTGCTCTCCATCGGCTCGCCGGGGGCGGACCGCATCACCAGCGCGATCCTGCAGACCCTGATCAACTTCGTGTATCGCGACATGTCCTTGACCGACGCCATCAACGCGCCACGCCTGCACACGGAAGTGAGCGACTCGGGCGATGAGCAGGTCGCCGTCGAGCCCGGCATCGACGCCAGCGCCGTGCGCATCCCCGTGCGTGGCTTCGACGAACAATCCATGTACTTCGGGGGTGTCGGCGCCGCGCTGCTGCGCGCCGACGGCCGCCTCGAGTCGGCGGCGGACCCCCGCCGCACGGGAGGCGCCGCCAAGGGAGGCACCCCCTAACCTATCCAAGCCGCTAGGCACGGCACCTGTGGAGCCCCGATGACCACGAGCACCCCCCTGCTACCCGATCCTCTGCCCAGGGAACCCTTCAGCACCTTCGAGCGCTGGCTCGACGAGGCCATGACCGCAAAGGCCACCGCCAACCCCAACGCCATGTGCATCGCCACCGTCGATGAAGACGGGCGACCGCGGGCCCGCGTGGTCCTGTGCAAGCTGGTCGACGGCACCGGCGGCCACGTGGTGTTCTTCACCAACTACGCCTCGGACAAGGGTCAGCAGCTCAGCGCCACGCCCTGGGCGGAAGCTGTCCTGCTATTCGACGCTCACGATCGCCAGGTGCGCCTGCAAGGTCCCGTCGTGCGCTCGCCGGCGAGCGAGAGCGACGGCTACTTCGCCTCGCGCGATCGCGACTCTCGCATCGGCGCCTGGGCCTCCCAGCAAAGCCAGCCGATCGACTCCCGCGATGCGCTGATCGATCAGTTCACGGCGGCGAGCGAGCGCTTCGCCGAGGGTGATGAGGTGCCACGACCGCCCCATTGGGGTGGCTGGCGCCTTTGGCCGCAACGGATGGAGCTGTGGGTGTCGGGCCCGGCACGGGTGCACGACCGCGCCGTGTGGGTACGCGAGGTCACCCCCCACACGGATGATCAGGGCGGCGCCGATACGGGGCCCTGGACGGTTTCCCGACTACAACCCTGATACGGACCACACGCCATGATGGATCTCGAACAGCTCGTGCAGTGCCCCGCATGCTGGGAGACTCACTCGGTGGTGATCGACCCGATCGAGGGGGAGCAGGCCTTCGTCGAGGACTGCGCCGTGTGCTGCCGCCCCATGAGCATCCGGGTACGCGTCGAGGACGACATGGTGGTGAGCGTGGAGGTAGAGGACGCCAACTAGCACCCTACGCTTGCCCGTTCGGGTCTCGCAGCATCGTGAGCAGGCGCTCGTGGAGGGCGCCGTTGGTGGCCAGGATGTCCGTCGACTCCAGGGTAAACGCGCCCCCAGCGAGGTCACTCACCGCGCCGCCCGCCTCGCGCACGATCACGGCCAGGGCCGCCACGTCGAAGATATTCACGTCCGACTCGATCACCCCTTCGAGGCGTCCGCTCGCGAGCAAGTGGTAGTGGTAGAAGTCACCGTAGCCGCGGAAGCGGGCCGTCTCCTGCGCCAGGCGACCGATCGCCTGCCAGCGATCGTCTGCCGCCAAGCGGCCGACATTACCTATCGATATCGTTGAGTCGCCAAGGGCATCGAGCGAACTCACGGCGAGCGGTTGGTCATTCAACCAGGCACCGACGCCACGCTCGGCGAAGGCCAGATCACCGAAGGCCGGTGCAGCGGAAACGCCGAGCACTAAGTCCCCATCTTCCTGCAACGCTATCTGGGTGGAGAAGAAGGGATAGCCGCGCACGAAGCTGCGCGTGCCATCGATCGGATCGACGATCCAGGTACGCCGCGCCTGCGGCCGCGAGCGCCCCGTCTCCTCGCCCAGGAAACCGTCGTCGGGGAACTCTCGGCTGAGTATGTCGCGAATCTCATGCTCGGCGGCGATGTCCGCTTCTGTCACGGGGCTGCCGTCATCCTTGGTCTGCACCTCGATCGAGGCGCGATAGTGACGGGCGGCGATGTCCGCGCCAGCCTTGGCCGCTTCCAGGGCGACCTGCAATGATCGGCTCCCGACCGTGCTCATCAACTCGACTCCTTATCGCTCATGCTGCCGCTGTGCGGTCCGCGTCAGGTAGAATCGCCGCCCGTGGCATGGCGGGGTGATTGCGCCCCGGCCATGGCAGCTGTTCGCCGCGCACCTGCGTCGTCGCGACCACCAGAGGCAACGGAGGCTAGCTGAGGCTGTTATGGGCAATCGACTCACCAAGATCTACACGCGTACCGGCGACAAGGGCACTACCGGCCTTGGCGATGGCTCGCGCGTGCCGAAGGACGACCCGCGGGTGGAAGCCTACGGCTCCGCCGACGAATTGAACAGCCACGTAGGGGTGCTACTCGCCGTCCCGAATCTGCCGGAGCGCGTCGTCGAGACCCTCACGGACGTGCAACACGACCTGTTCGATCTCGGCGGGGAGCTCTGCCTTCCCGGGTACACCGCGATGACCCAAGCGCACGTGGATCGCCTCGAGCAGGTGCTCGACCAGCTCAACGAAGATCTGCCGCCGCTGAAGGACTTCATCCTGCCGGGCGGTGGACCGGCGGCGGCGGCGGCGCACGTGGCGCGCACGGTCTGCCGACGCACGGAGCGCCGCGTGTGGACGCTCACGCGCGACACGGAGGTCAACCCGCTGCTCCTGACCTACCTCAACCGCCTATCGGATCTGCTGTTCGTCATCGCCCGCACCCTCGCCCGTCACGAGCGGGGCGGCGATGTGCTGTGGCGTCGCGATCGCTGAGCCAGGCTCAGCGCACGGAGCCGGCAAGGGTCATCAGGGCGATCGCCGTCAGCCACACCCAGAGCGCCCGATCCACGAGCGCTAGCGCGCTTTCCACGCTGTGGGCCAAATCCATCTCGTCGTCGTCGGCCTCCGCGCCGAGGGCCCCGCAGCCGACGCGAGCGAGCAGCGCCTCGTTGGCCATGTAGAACGGCAGCGCTTCCCCTCGCCGATGCTCGCGCAAGGCTGCCAACGCCCGATCGAAGCTCCCCGCGAGGGCGAGGGCGAGGGCCAGCAAGCGAATCGGCACCCATGCCAATAACCCGTGTAAGCGACGCACGGCGCGCAGGAACGCCGGCGACGCCTCACCACCCGCACTTCGCCTGTCCGCCTCGAAGGCCGCGCGGCGGCGCAGGAGATCGCTGATTCGAAAGGCCCAGGCCGCCGCGGCGCCGAAGGGACCGCACACGATGAACCAGAAGATCACGCCGAACAGGCGATTGTCCGCCTGCACGAAGATCGCCTCACGCAACCGGCGCCTCGGCACCTCGGCGTCGCTACCTTGCGCGTCGCGATGAATGTCGTGTTCGACCAATCCCTTGCCTAAGCGACGCGCTTGCTCCGCATCCCCCGCACGCAGGGCCGTGGCGTAGTCCTGCACGTCCTCCGCCAGGTTTCTGGGGCCCAGCGCGATCAACAGCATCAACACCGAGAAGCCGACGTAGGGCGCACCGAACAGCCAGTTCTGCGCCAGCACGTGGCAAGCCCACGCCACCGGCACTACCGGCAGCGCCACCACGGGGACCGCCAGCACCAGGGCGACCCCACCCCGACAGCGCGAGAGCACGCCCAGCGCGAGATCGAAGTAGGCGTCGAACCAGCGCAGCTCGCGCAGGGAGAACAAGCGGGTGAGCCGGTACTCGAGCACCAACCCGAGCAGGAGGGCGATCAGGTGCATGAGCGCCCCGAAGAACAGCGACCGGCAGCCAGCAGATCCGACGTCGTCAGGCGAGAGAACAACGCCGGCCAATCGAAGGCCACGCCGGGATCGGTCTTGCGGCCGGGGGCGATGTCGCAGTGACCGACGACGCGCTGCGGCCCCAGAGTCCCGGGCCAAGCGGCGAAGATCGCGCCCAACACCTCGACCAAGGTGTCGTACTGGGCCGTTTCGTAGGGCGTGGCGTCCGTGCCCTCCAGCTCGATACCGATCGAGAAGTCGTTGCAGGCCTCGCGACCGAAGTAGCACGACGGCCCTGCGTGCCAGGCGCGGGCGGTCAACGGCACGTACTGCGACAGGTGGCCATCACGCTCGATGAGCAGATGACTGGAGACTCGCACCTCGCTCAGCGCGGCGACTTGCGAGTCCTCATGGCCCGCCAGGCAGTTGGTGAAAAGCGCGTGAACGTCCCCCGTGCCAAAGCACCCCGGCGGCAGGCTGATGCCGTGCAGCACCACCAGCGAGGGCACCACACCGTCGGGGCGCGGGTCCTGGTTGGGGGAGTGGCGTTGCACCGCTCCGGTGACACATCCGCTCTGCGGGTCGACCTGAATGCGGCCACGAGAACGCTGGCGAGGAGTCGAATTCACGAACCGATTCTAGCGGTTACCTCCGCCGCGCGCTGCCTGGGCAGACTTGCGCCAACGCAGAGCGCTCGGGAGAATCGTGCCACCTTGATGACTGGACGGCGCGCCGCCTTTGGAGGCGACCCCACGCGCTTCCGCCTTACCGAGAGCGACCGCGACCCCCTATGCGTATCCCCCGAGTGTTGGTGCAGGAGCCTATCGACGGTCGAGACTCCCTCGACCTCGAGAAACCTATCGCCCACCACGTTCAGCGGGTGCTGCGCTTGCGCCCCGGGGAGCCGCTGGTGCTGTTCGACGGCCGTGGCGGCGAGTACCACGCCACGCTCGTGCAACGCAGCGGACGCCTCGCCGCAGATATCCACGAGCATCGTGCGGATGATCGCGATGCGGCGGGGCTGGCCGTCACCCTGTGGCAGGCGGTCTGTCGCGGTGGGCGCATGGATACGGTGGTGGAGAAGGCAACCGAACTCGGCGTGCACCGGATCGTGCCCCTCAAGACCCATCGGGCGGTGGTGAAGCTCCAGGGAGAGCGCGGCGAGCAACGGCGCGAGCATTGGCAACGGGTCGTGCACGCAGCCTGCGAGCAGTGCGGTCTCAACCGCGTGCCTGAGGTGGCCTCACCGACCTCCCTGGAGGACGCCGTGCGCGGCCTGGACCCGCACGAAGACACCCTGCGTTGGTGGCTGGATCCGCGCGCCGAACACCATCTCGGCCAGCGCGCTGGCACCCTGACGAGCACGCCGCGCGCGGTGGTGCTGCTGGTGGGCCCCGAGGGCGGCTTCGATCCCCGCGAGGATCTCCTGCTGGAGGCCGCCCAGTTCGAGCGGCTCTCCCTGGGGCCGCGCGTGCTGCGCGCCGACACCGCGGGCCTTGCCTCCCTGGCGATGCTCCACGGCGCTATGGCCCACCGCGCAGCGCTGGCGGGCGCTGAATGATCGAAGGCAGCCGACACCTGGGAATCGCGATGAGAAGCCCCGGCAGCGGCAACGGTTTGCTACTGTCCTCCCTCGAAGCACCGCCGCGCGGGCCTTAACCGAACCCGCCAAGCCCTCTGCACTCACGGACGATTACATGTCAGCGACCGCCACCAGCAGCAGCAGCAGCGCCCCTGCCCACGAGCACTTCAGTTCCCGCCTCGCCTTCTTGCTGGCCGCTATCGGCACGGCCGTTGGCCTGGGGAACCTATGGAAGTTCCCCTACACCCTGGGGCAGAGCGGCGGCGCCGCCTTCGTCGCCATGTACCTGGTGGCCATCGTGCTCATCGCCACCCCGATCATGCTCAGCGAGATGATCATCGGACGCCGCACGGGGCTGTCGCCGCCCCAGGCCCTGCGCCAGTTGGCCGGCGACCGCGGCGGCAGCGCCTGGGCCATGCTCGGCTGGGCCGGGATCGTCGCCGTTTTCATCGTACTGAGCTTCTTCAGTGTGGTGGCAGGCTGGTCCCTGGCTTACCTAATGAAAGCAGTGACTGGCGCCTTCGTCGATCTGTCCGCCCAGGGCGCGGGGCAGATGTTCGGCGACTTCCTGTCCCGGCCGGCGGAGCTGGTGTTCTGGCACGCCCTGTTCATGGCCGTCACCGGCTACACGGTATCGCGAGGCATCACCGGCGGCATCGAGCGCGCCCTCAAGCTCCTGATGCCGGCGCTGTTCGTGCTGCTGATCTTCATGGTGATCTACGGCATGGTGGCGGGCGACTTCCCCACCGCCATGAACTACCTGTTCGTGCCGCGCCTGGAGCAGGTCAACTTCGACGTGGCCCTCGACGCGCTGGGGCAGGCCTTCTTCTCGGTCAACGTAGGCATCGGGTCGGTGCTCGTCTACTCCGCGTACCTGCCCGCCAACGTTCACCTGCCCAAGGCCGCCCTGATCGTGGCGGCGGGCGATACCTTGGTTGCCCTGCTCGCCGGCCTCGCCATCTTCCCGATCGTCTTCCAGTACGGCATCGACCCTGCCGAGGGGCCGCAACTCATCTTCGTGGCCCTCTCCACCGCCTTCGGTCAGATGGCGGGTGGCTCGGTGATCGGCGCCCTGTTCTTCCTGCTCGTCTTCGTCGCGGCCCTCACCTCGGCCATCGGCATGCTCGAACTCATGACCTCGCGCGCGGAGGAGTCGCCGAAGCTGAACCGACGCACGATGGCCCCGCTACTGGCAGCTGCCGCGTTCGTGTTCGGCCTGCTGACCGTCTTCTCCTTCAACGTGCTGGGCAACTTCCACCCCCTCGCGTTCATCCCGCGCTTCGAAGGAAAGACGATCTTCGATCTATTGGATTTCTCGGTGACCAACGTGATCATGCCCCTGGGCGGCATGCTCTACGCGCTGTTCGCCGGTTGGTGGATCTCGAGCGCGATCACCAGTGCTGAACTGGAGCTACCGACCTTCTGGTACCGGCTCTGGCAGTTGTTCACGCGCTTCGTCGCGCCGATCGCGATCGGGTTGGTGTTCGTCTTCAGCCTGGGGGGCTAGCGCTGCCCTCAGGCAGCGGTCTCGGCGAGCTGATGCTCTAGCAGTTCCAGATCGGGAATGACGGGCGACTGACCGACCATGCGCAGCTGACAGAGTACGGGCGCCGACGCGGGCCAGTTGCTTTGCTCGTCCGCCACCAGCACCTCGGCGCTCACGCGGACCAGTTGCGGAAAGCCCGCCGTCAGGATGCCGAAGTAGCCCGGCGAGAAGGCATCGCCCAGGCAACGCATCACCACCACGCGCGCCCGGTGAGCGGGCGGTTCCACGTTGATCCCACAGAGCCCCTCGAAGGAGATGACGGGAACGTCCACGTCATCCCAAGGGAGCTTGCCCATCAGCCAGGGCGTGCGCGAGTCGCGATGCGCATGGCGAGCCGCATCCCATCCCACCACCTCGGCCACGCAATCGCGCGGCACGATCAGGCGCATCTGCTCCAGGGGCACGAGAAGGCTGTACAGGGCGCCGCTATCGGACGCCAGATCGTGGGCATTGCTCATTGCTTAGGCGCCTCCACCGGCACCGGCACCGCTGACGCGAGATCGATTCAAGAACGGCTCGAGAGCCGAGAGCAGCTGAGCTTCCTGATAGGGCTTGCCAAGGTAGTCGTTGACCCCGAGGGCCAGTCCGTGGGCACGGTGCTTCTCACCCACGCGCGAGGTGATCATCACGATGGGGATGGTCCGCAGTCGATCCTGCTTGCGCATGTGGGCGACGAGTTCGTAGCCGTCCATGCGCGGCATCTCGATGTCCAGCAGCAGCACGTCCGGCATGTACTCCTCCATCACGGAGATCGCATCGATGCCGTCGCGCGCCGTGAGCACGCGCACGCCGTTGCGCTCGAGGAGACGGCTGGTCACGCGCCGCACGGTGATCGAGTCATCCACCACCAGCGCCAGGGGCTTGTGGTGCTCGGCCGGGGGAAGCTCTTCGGCCTGCGCCGCGCGAACCGCACCGCCACGCACGAGAGCGCCGACGTCCAGGATCAGGCGCAGCGCGCCATCGCCGAGCACCGTGGCGCCGGCGATACCGCGGATCGCCGCGATCTGTGGCCCCGCCGTCTTCACGACGATCTCCCGGTTGCCGTTCAGGGCGTCCACCACCAGAGCGGTGCTGCGCTCGCCTGCGCGCACCAGGATCACCGGCGTGGTCGTCGTATCGGGCAGGGCTGCCGTCTCGTTACCTAGCAAATTCCCTAGCAAGGAGAAGCGATAGCGGGTGCCGCTGTACTCGTAGACCGGACCGGACTCTTCCAGGTGCCGCTCCACCTCGGGGGTGGGCAGGCGCAGGATGCCTTCCACCGCCGGCAGGGGAATGGCGTAGCCCTCGCCGCCAGCTTCCACCAGCAAGGCCTGGGTGATCGCGAGGGTGAAGGGCAAGCGCACCTCGAAACGGGTGCCCTGGCCCTGCTCGGATTCGAAGTCGAGGGTGCCGCCGAGCTTGCGCACCTCGCTCGCCACCACGTCCATGCCCACGCCGCGGCCCGCGGCCTGCGTGATCTCGGAGGCGGTGCTGAAACCGGGGCGGAAGATCAGCTGCATCAGATCGCGATTGCTGAGCTGATCGTCCTCGTGAATGAGCCCCTGGCGCAGGCCGCGCTCGCGGATCGCGTCGACATCGAGGCCGGCGCCGTCGTCGGCCACAGCGATCACCATCTCCGCACCCTCGCGGCGCAGGCTGATGGTGATTTGCGCCTGCTCGGCCTTACCGGCGTTGCGGCGGTCGCTCGGCGACTCGATACCGTGCACGACGGCGTTGCGAAGCATGTGTTCGAAGGGCGGCAGCATGCGCTCGAGGATCTGACGATCGAGCTCGCCGGCGCCCCCGTCCACGCGCAGGGCTGCCTGCTTGCCGAGTTCATCCGCCGTTTGGCGCACGATGCGCGTGAGGCGCTGCGTGTGGCGAGAGAAGGGCACCATGCGCGTGCGCATCAGCCCTGCCTGCAGGTCGCCGGTGGCGCGAGCCTGCTGCACCAGCAGGTTCTCCGACTCGTGGTGCATGCCGGAGAGTATGTCGCGCAAGCTGCCAAGATCGTTCACCGACTCGGCCAGGGCGCGCGAGAGCTGTTGGATCAGGGAGTAGCGATCGAGCTCCAGGGGATCGAAGTTGGTGCGCTCACGCGAGCTGTCGTCCTGGTGGCGGAAGAGGATCTGCGCCTCCGTCTCGAGCTCCAGCTTGCGCAGCTGAGCCCGTAGGCGATCTACCGTCTGCCCGAACTCCGCCACGTTGAAGCCCATGGAGGAGACCTGCTGTTCCATGCGGGAGCGGAAGATGCTGATCTCGCCGGCATCGTTGAGCAGGGAATCCAGCAGATCTGCACCCACGCGAATCGTCTCGCGGCGCTTGGTCAGGTCGGCCCTTGGCGCTGCCGGCGCAGCCCGAGTTGTGGCAGCGTCTTCGCCAGCCGCCCGAGCGATGCCCTTGGCGACCACGTCCGCCTGCGGTGTGGGGTCGTCTTGGGCGCTGACCTGCGCGGGCGCCTGCGGCTCCGGATCCGCCTCAGTCTCGTGGCCGCCGCCGGCCGCCGTGCGGATGCGATTCAGGGCCGCGGCGGAGCCGCGCAGGGGCTCGCGTGCCACCAACGCGTCGCGCATGCCCTGGAGACTGTCGACGGTGCTCTGGGCGAGATCCAGGATTTGCTGATCGCCGGTCGCATCCTCGCCTTCACCCGCGCGAATCAAGAGCGTTTCGAGCTCGTGACTAACGTCGCCGATAGGCGTGATGCCCGCCATGCGCGCGCCGCCCTTGAGGGTGTGCAGCACGCGCTTGAGTTCGGCGACGGCCGCAGCGCTGTCACCCGCCTCCTGGCGCCATTGCTGGAGGCTGCTGTCCGCGGCCTCGAGCAACTCCCCCGCTTCCTCGGTGAAGATCTCGACGAGCGTGTCGTCGTAGGCGGGTGCGTGCTCCCCGTCGTCCGCTGCCTCGTCGCTCGCCGCTGGCGCGGTGTGCTCGTGGCTGACGGTGCTGACCAGCTCGTCAGGTACGGCCTGCGGCGCTGCGTCCGGTTCGGGCAGGTCGTAGAGCTGCTCCAGGAGATCGTCCAGGGCGTCGATCGAGTCAGGCGCTTGAAGCTCCGCCGGATCTTCCATCCAGCGTTCGGCCGTAACCGCCGCAGTACCCAGCACTTCGGCAGCGGCATCGGGCAGGGCCAATGCCTCCAGGGCGGCCCGCTCCAGGTAGCGCCACACGCTTTCGGCCAGCCGCTCGAGGGGCTCCAGGCTCGCATCGCTCGCCAGGCGTTCCACGCTTCTCCACGCCTCGACCAGCTGTGGATCGACCGCCGCCACCCCGAGACTCGTGCACGCCTCGGTCGTGAGCGTACCTACCTGCCCCACCGCCGAGTCGATCGCCTCGCGCATCGCATCGTCGAGCTCAGGCGGCGGCAGCGCCTCCAACCCGGGACTGGTCATGAGCCCCGAGTCTTCCAATTCCTCATCGCCGGCCACATCGCGCAGTTCGAGCAGCGTGGGCAGGCTCTCCGTGGGGTCGCGGCGCGCGCGCATCGCGGCGGTCGCCGCGTCCCACTCGTCGAGATGGGTGGTCGAGTCCAGGCTGTCGGGATTGTCCTCGAGCGCATCGGCCATCGGGGCGAGCGAGGGTTCCTCGTCCGTCTCGGCGACAGCACCGACCTGCGCGTCGTGGTCCTGCGCGGGCTGATCGTCGCTCGGGGTCGGCGCGGAGGCTTCTTCGATCACCTCCTCGAGCGCTTCGCTCTGCGGCGGCGGCTCAGGCGCCGCAGGTGCTACCGGCGGCGGTGATGCGGCTGCGGGCACGGCGAGGTTACCGAGCTCAGCGCCGCGCCGAATCATGGCTCGCAGCGACTCGTCGATCGCCGACCCCTGCTCCAGGCAAGCAATGAAGCCAGGTAAGGCGAGCGCCGCCTCATCGATGTATGCACGCAGCTCGGCGGTAGCCGAGAAACGCTTGTTGAGCAATCCGTTCAGAAGGTGCTCGACGCCCCAGGCGAAGTCGCCGATGTCCATGGCGCCGACCATGCGGCCGCTGCCCTTCAAGGTGTGGAAGGAGCGGCGCAGGGCGACGATCATCTCGCGGCTGTCGGAGGCGTCCCGCCACGCCGGCAGGTACGCGTCGATCGACTCGATCTCCTCCCGGGCCTCTTCGAGGAAGAGTTCCAGCAGTTCTGGGTCCACGGCGACACCGGCGCCAGTGAGCCGGACAGCTTCCATTTCGTCAGCGGCGCCCGGCGCACTCGGCGGCGCCTCCGCAATCGCTTCGGTGACGGGCGCCGCCTCCTCGACGGGCGCGAGCACATCGAGACAGGTCGCGGCGTTTTCCAGCATGTAGCCCGGGTCCGGCCGCCCGGCGCCGATGGTCTCGAGGTAATACTCTAGACCCACCAAGGCGTCGGCAAGGCGGTCGAGGTCGCTGTCCGCCGGCGGCGAAGAACCGTTCAGGAGAGGCCCTTCCACCACGGTGACCAGGCGGCGGGCGATAGTCGCAGCTTCGTGCTTCTCGAGCATGTGCAGGGCCGCCGCGACCGTGCGCTGAAGCGGTCCGAGGCGTTCGAAATCCTGCCGGTCGCGCGGATCGCGCGAGTAGCGGGCCAGGATCTCCTTGATCTCCCCGAGGCTGACGTTGCACTCGCGGACGACCGCCGCCACCACCTTTTGAAATTCTTGAGTAACCCCGGCGCCTTCTTCCTCGTCGCGGCTGGAGGAAAGCGACTGCGACTCCAGGGCATCGTCCAGGGCATCTTCGATCTCGAGCAGGGCGGAAGCCACGCCGAGCAGGGCCTCGGCATCCACCTGCCCCGTTTCGATCAATCCCTCGAGCGCGTCACGCTGCCCTTCGATACGCAGGGACAGGTCACCCAGACCGAGCACGCGCAGCGTATCGCCGATCTTCTTGAACTGTTCGACGTTCTCGCTGAGGGTCGCCGAGTCGGCGCTGCCACCGCTGGCGAGGTGCTGCTCCAATAGCTCCTTGATACGCGAGAGATCGGTCTTGATCGCCTCGCCCACGGTCTCCATGAGCTCCGCACTGGGCCCACCGAGATCGGCGCGCGCCGAGTCGAGTTCCTCGTTCTCCGGCAACAGCTCACGCAGGGCGAAGGCTTGCTTTACTGCGCCGACGCGCTCACCGGTCGAACCGGCCCGCGCCACGTAGTAGAGCAGGTTGCTCAGCAGTTCTTCCGCTGGAGAGGCTTCGAAATCCTCTTCGCCAGCCGTGACCACGCGGCGTAGCTGGCGCTCGACCTGCCCCATGAGTCGCTTGATCGACGCACCGGTGGGTAAGCCACCGTCCTGCAGCGCCTCGATGACCGCGCACACCACCCAGAACAAGCGGGCGAGGGAGGACACGCGGGTCAGATCGATCACGCTCTCCGACACCACGTTCATGCGGCTCAGACAACGTTCGGCATCACGTCCACGCAGCCACCCGAGCAAAGACAGCTGGAAGTGCGGGTGGAGCTTGCGCAGCACCTGCGAGATGTCTTCGGCGCTGGCCTTACCGCCGAACTTCTCCGGCATGGTCTCGGCCGGAATGTTGAGAATGAACAGCGTGCTCTCGGAGAGCAGGGGGCTGCCGCGCACGGCACGCAGGTCGTTCAGCAGGGGCAGGAGAAGCAGGGGAATATCCCGCTCGCCGGCGGCCACGCGCTCGACGTAGGCGGGCAGTTGAACCACCGAGCGGGTGAGGGCGTCGAGGCCGTCGTCGGCGCTGAGCAGGGTGCCCTGCTCGATGCCCTCGGCCACCACCTCCATCTCCTCCACCAGCAAGGTGGCTCCCTGGATGTCCACCATGCGCAGGGCGCCAGCGGCCGTGTGCATGAGGTTGGCGAAGCGGCGCATGAGATCGAGGGCCTCGCGGTCCTCGGCGAAGCGCTCGAGGAGCGCGTGGGCGTCAACGATACTGTTCGCCAGCTCGCGCTTCACCCATTGCACGGTCTCGTGAGACCAGGCGACTCCCGCCCCACGGCGTGCCGGCCGCGGACGCGATCCGCTGCTGCCGGCGGTGCTCGTCGTCGTGGGCCCTGCCGGGGGCTGCGTCATCTCAGGCAGCTCCCGCCGTGCGCTGGGCCGAAGCGTTGGAGGAGGCGCGGGCACTGTCGTCTTCTGCCGCGCCAGAGATATCGATCGCACCGGTGGTGGTGCTCGGGCCGCTGCTGCCGCTCGCGCGGTCGGGCAGGGTGAAGCCGGCGACCGACTTGCGCAGCCCGCTCGCCAACTTAGCGAGCTTGCCGATGGCGGTGGAGGTGGCGCCGGTCGACTCGGCGGTCTGGGCACTGATCTCCTGCAGCACGGCCATGTTGCGCGTCACGCCGCCGGCGGCCGTGGCCTGCTGGCGGGCGGTGGCAGAGATGTTCTGCACCAGGGAGGCGATCTGGTTCGACACTTGCTCGATCTCATCGAGGGATGCGCCTGCATTCTCCGCCAAGGTCGCACCGCTGACCACATCCGTGGTGCTCTGCTCCATGGAGATCACGGCCTCGTTGGTATCGGCCTGAATCGTGCGCACCAGCACTTCGATCTGCTTGGTGGCGTTGGCGGACTTCTCGGCGAGGCGCTGCACCTCGTCTGCCACTACCGCGAAGCCGCGGCCCGCCTCGCCGGCCATGGAGGCCTGGATCGACGCGTTTAGGGCGAGGATGTTGGTCTGATCGGCGATATCGTTGATCAGCTCCACGATGTTGCCGATCTCCTGGGAGCTCTCGCCAAGACGCTTGATGCGCTTGGAGGTCTCCTGGATGGTCTCGCGGATCGTGTTCATGCCGTCGATGGTACGGCGCACGGCCTCGCCGCCCTTGTGCGCGACGTCCACCGAGTGGCGTGCCACGTCGGAGGAGCGCTCGGCGTTGCCGGAGACCTCCTCGATCTGCTTGGCAATGTTGGCGATCGACTCGGTGGCGGAGGCCACGTGACGGGACTGGTTGCCGCTGGCGGTGGCCAGGTGAGCGGCGCTCGCCTTGGTCTGGCGGGCAGCGGCGTCAATCTGAATGGCACTGGCGTCGATGGTCTCGACCAGGCCGCGCAGGGCCTCGACCGCGTAGTTGATGGAGTCGGCGATCGCACCGGTGATGTCCTCGGTGACCGTCGCCTGCACCGTAAGGTCGCCGTCGGCGAGGCTGCCGAGCTCGTCGAGCAGGCGCAGGATCGCCGTCTGGTTGCGTTCGTTCTGGGCCGCCTGGGCCTTGGCCAGACGCTGCGCGCTGGCGGCGCCCCGTTGCAGCACGAGCATGACCAGGGCGAGCACGAGGCCGACGCCGAGGGCAATCGGCATCAGCAGGGAGCTCAGGCCGCTGGCCACGGTTGTGCCGGTCACGGCCGGCAAGGCCTTGAACCATTGCTCCGAGGCTGCCGTCAGCAGATCGGCGCGGCTCTGCATGAAGATCAGGCGATCCGCCGCGCCCACGGCGATGCGCACGGCACCGGACAACTCGTTGAAGGTGCTGGAGACGCGCGCCAGCTGGGCGCGCGTGGTGCCGCTCGAGACATCGGGGACACCGAGCGCATTGTTCTTCTCGCTGAGGCCCCGGATCATCTGTCCCAGGTACTCCTCGCCCGAGCTCATGCGCTCGACCACGAGGGCGATCGTGCCAAAGCCGCCGTTCAGCGCCGCAGCGTCCTGCTGCATGCCCTTGGCGGTCAGCTCGAAGCGTTCGATGTGCGGCGCCAGGGCGGCCCGCTCAGCTGAGGGCAGCATGCCGAGGAGGTCGCCCAGCTGCTCGAAGAGCTGGTCCACCTGGGCATCGATCTGGGTCGCGGCGGCACTCACTTCCTCCAGCGCCGAGCGCGTCTCGAGCACGGCGCTCGCATGGCGGGCGACCTTGTCCCTAGCCTCGGCGACGGCCGACGCCTCGTTGGGCAACGGCTGCGTCGCCCTTACCCCGTTCAACAGGGTGCCGAGCGAGTCGAAGGCCTCGGTCTCGTGCCGTCGAGCGGCGCCAGCAACGGCGATCAGCTGCTGTGACAGCACGCCTTGCTGCTGCACCGCTGCCGCCATTCGCGAACCGCCTTCCTCCTCCTGAACGCCGAGGAAGTGGCTCGCGGCAGCCACCGCCAAGGACGCCACCAGGGCGATTCCGAACAACGGAAGCAATCGTTCCGACAGGCTTTTTTCAGACATGATCGACTCTCGTATGATCCCGCGCCGGGGCGCGGTCAGTCGGATCGCGAGGCGCTAAACCGCCGGATCCAGGAATTTATCGCTCTCAATCAGCGTGTGCAGGCGGACGGCAGGCCAAACCTGATCGTCGACCAGGAAACCGCCTTCGACGCAGGGCCGGATGCGCGGTGGCAGTCCATCCAGCTCCACCTGGCGCCGGCGCGTGTCCGGGATGCGCCGGAAGCCGTAGACCTCGTCCACGATCAAGCCTGCGGGAATCTGCCGGTGGCTAGCGACCAGCACGCGAGTGCCGCTCAAGCCGACGGGCACCGGGGCATCGAACAGGTAGGCGCGCAGGTCCGTCAGCGGGATGAGCTGACCGCGCAGCTGGGTGATGCCACGCAGCCACGGCTGCGCGCCCGGCACGCGAGTGACCTCCGGCGGCATCAACACCTCCATGATCTCCTCGCGGGCCGTGAGCAGGCGCAGATCACCGACCCGCAGGGCGATGCCGTTCCACTCCTGCCCGGGCGCACCGTCTTCGCCCGGCCCGAGGCGAGCCTCGCGCGCGCGGCGCTCCATCTCGAGCAGCAGGCGGTAGGGGTCGTGACGCAGGCTGAGCAGCGAAGAGGCCGCGTGCTCCTCGGCGTTCTCCGACGGCGGTGACGGCTCACTCATGCGCTGCGGCGCTCCAAAGCGGCGCGCGCCGTGTCGAGCAGTTCGCGCTCCGACACGGGTTTCACCAGGTAGTCGACGGCGCCCTGGCGAATGCCCCAGACGCGGTCGCTTTCCTCGTCCTTCGTGGTCACCATCACCACGGGAATCGCAGCCGTCTCGGGGTGCTTCGACAGCTCGCGCGTCGCCTGAAATCCATTCAGATGCGGCATGATCACGTCCATGAGAATCAAGTCCGGGTGCAGTTCCTGCGCCTTGCGTACGCCATCCTGGCCATTGACTGCTGTGGCGATATCGTAGCCGTGCTTCTCCAACGATGTGCGCAAAGCGTGCGTCTGCGTTGGTGAATCGTCCACGATCAGAACAAGTGCCATGGCCATTGCTCCATCCGGTTTACCGTTCTACGTGCCGTTCGATAGCTTCGAGAAGTTCATCCTTGGTGAAGGGTTTGGTCAGATACTCCTCGGAGCCGACGATGCGGCCGCGAGCACGATCGAACAAACCATCCTTGCTCGACAGCATGATCACCGGGATGCTGCGAAAGGCCCGGTTGTTCTTGATCAGTGAACAAGTTTCATAGCCGTTGAGACGCGGCATCATGATATCGACGAAGACGATATCCGGCTCATGATCCGCCACCTTGGCCAGGGCGTCGAAGCCGTCTTCGGCGGTGACCACGTCACAGCCCTCGCGCTTCAACAGGGTCTCGGCCGTTCGGCGAATGGTCTTACTGTCGTCGATTACCAACACCTTCAACCCCTCGAAGGGCGAGGCGACGGCATCCGACGTGGTGGCGCTGCTTTCGTTACTGCTCACGTGAGCCCCTCTTTCGGAAGGTCCAGAGGCAAGTGGTGCGACCTTGTTATCATCGGACCTCCTGTCCTCGATGTGGGAAATCCTTCCCTATTTCTGTATCCCGCAGCGGCTGTATACCACAGCTCCGCAACAAATCGTCATCTGTCGGGCTCCGCAGTCCAAATCCGTGACGCCCAGCGCACCTCATCTGGGGCCACTTCGCGTGCCTGCTATGATCCGGTTCCTCAGTCGCAAGGGGTCGAAATCGGTCATGTCGGTAGAGCCGCTACGGGTCGGGGTGATCATGGATCCCATCGAGGCCATCAAGCCGCAAAAGGACAGCACGCTGGCCATGCTGCTGGCGGCGGCCCGGCGTGGCTGGCGCCTCTACTACATGCAGCTGGACGATCTGCAGTTGGTGGACGGCCAGGCCAGCGCCACGGTGCGCCAACTGGAAGTCCAAGACGATACGCGTCGCTGGTGGTCACTCTCTGACCCAGATCACATTCCCTTGAACCAGCTCGATGTCATCCTCATGCGCAAGGATCCGCCCTTCGATATCGAGTACGTGTTCACAACTTACATCCTCGAACGGGCGGCCCTGGACGGCGTGCTGGTGGTGAACGACCCCCGGAGCCTGCGCGATATCAGCGAAAAGGCGTTCACCGCGTGGTTCCCCGAACTATGCCCGGCCACGATGATCGGTCGGGACATGGAGCGCCTTCGGGAATTCGCGCTTCGCTACGAGCGCGCGGTCGCCAAGCCGCTCGACGGCATGGGCGGAAAGTCGATCTTCATGATGTCCCGCGAGGACCAGAACAATAGCGTCATCCTTGAAACACTCACCGATCACGGTAAACGCTTCACCGTGCTTCAGGAGTACATCCCCGAGATCGCCGAGGAAGGCGATACGCGCGTGCTCCTGATCGACGGCAAGGCGGTGCCCTATGGCCTCGCACGTATCCCGGCCAAGGGCGAGCTGCGCGGCAATCTCGCCGCCGGCGGCCGCGGCGTCGGCCGTCCCCTGACCGACGCGGAGTTCGCCATCTGTGCCCGCGTCGGCCCCGAACTCAAGGCGCGGGGCATCCTGTTCGCGGGGCTGGACGTGATCGGCGGCAAGCTGACGGAGATCAACGTCACCAGCCCCACCTGCATCCGCGAGCTCGACGCCCAGTTCGGCCTGGATATCGCCGGGGATCTGATGCAGGTGATCGCCGAACGCCGGGGGCTGGCGCCCGCGTGAGTAGCCTCGGCAGCCCCAGCCACGCCAGTAGCAGCGATGCCCTGGTCTACGCACTCTTCGGCGCAACGCTGCTCCACGGGCTGCTGATCCTCGGCATCACCTTCGACAACTCAGCCACCCCCTCCAGCAGCGGACAACCGCTCAAGGTGGTGCTGAGCGACCCCCAGGCGCAGGAACTCGACTACACGCCCGACGATGCCGTGTACGCGGCTGCCGCCAACCGCCTTGGCTCGGGCACCGAGCGCGCCGAAGACAGCGGCGGCATCGTGATGCCCGCCAACGCCGTGGACGCCCTCGGTGAGACGGACGGCGATGCCGCCGAAGAACAGGAGCAGGCGGCGGAAGAAATCCCCCACGAGCAGCTCGTCACGCCCAACGAGGCCCGGCGCGAGGTGAACGCCCCGCCCGACGCGGCTCGACAAACGGCGCCGGCGCGCCTTAGCGCCCGCATTCAGTTCGCCTCGCCGAAAACCACCTTCCAGCGGCGCGATCGCCTGCAGGCGGAGGGCGAGATTCGCGAGCTGGAGATCTCCGTGTCCACCCAGGCCTCTAACGTGGCGGAGTACATGGCGCGCTGGAAAGACCGCGTGGAAGAGGTAGGCACGTTGTATTTCCCGGACGCTGCTCGCCAGCAGGGCTTGTCCGGTTCGCCACTCGTGGAGGTGGCCATCAATGCCGACGGTGGCCTGCGCAGCATTCAAGTGGTGCGCCCGTCCGACCACCCACTCCTCGACCAGGCGGCGTTGAGGATCCTTCGCCTGGCGGCCCCGTTCGCTCCCTTCCCCGACCACCTGAGGCGCGACTACGACTCCCTCCGCTTCGTCTACGAATGGCGTTTCGCAGGTGGCCGTATCATCAGTCCGTGAGCGCCAGCGGCGCCGCACGCATGCGGGCCGTCCGCTACAATGGCGCCGATGAGCACCACCTCTGACATGAGCAATCAGTTCCTGATCGCCATGCCTACGATGACCGATCCAAATTTTCGCCGTACCGTGACGCTGATCTGCGAACACAACGCAGAGGGCGCGCTGGGGATAGTGATCAACCGACCGCGGCAGATGCGCCTGCGTGAGGTGTTCGATCAGCTGTCGCTCGAGAACCCGGCGGACACCGTCAGCAACCGCGAGGTGCTCGATGGCGGGCCGGTGCAGCCCGAGCGCGGATTCGTGCTCCACGATGGCGCGAGCGAGTGGGAGTCCACCCTGAAGGTGGCGCCCGGCCTGTCCGTGACCACCTCTCGCGACGTGCTGCAGGCGATGGCGGCGGGCGATGGCCCCCACCATGCCCTCGTCGCCCTCGGCTACGCCGGCTGGGACGCGGGCCAGCTCGAAGACGAGATGAGCAACAACGCCTGGCTCTCCGTGCCCGCGGATCAGGCGATCATCTTCAGCACGCCCTTCGATCGACGTTGGGAAAGTGCTGCGCAGCTGCTCGGCGTGGATCTCTCCCTGCTCTCCTCAGACGTGGGGCACGCCTGAGCCGCATGACGACGGAGCTGCTGCTCGGCTTCGACTACGGCGCGCGGCGTATCGGCGTGGCCGTCGGCCAGACCCTCACCGCCTCGGCCAGCGCCGAAGCCACCCTGCAGGCCCAAGGCGGCGAGCCGGACTGGGCCGCCATCGATGCCCTCATCGCCCAATGGTCGCCGACGCGATTGCTGGTAGGCCGGCCGTCGAACATGGACGGGACGGACTCCGCCATGACCACCGCGGCTGAGACCTTCGCCGAGACCCTCGGCGCCCGTGCGGGCCTGCCCGTGGAGCTGGTGGATGAGCGCCTGACCTCCTTCGAAGCCCGCGAGCAGCTTCGCGAGCAACGTCGCTCCGGCGTACGCAAGCGTCGCGTACGTCCGGGTGATCTCGATTCCCACGCCGCCCGCCTGATCGTCGAGACCTGGCTGGCCCAAACCGGAGATGACCGTCCATGAACGCCCAGTACGACGCCGACGGCAACCTGCGTCACCTATTGACCTTGCAAGGCATGTCAGCGCCGATGCTGCGCGAACTACTGGACCGCGCCGAGCAGTTCGCCCCCGACCGCAGCGAACCCCTCCCCGAGTACCGCCTGCTGGCGGGCGCCACGGTGGTGAATCTGATGTGCGAGCCGAGCACCCGCACCCGCGCCTCCTTCGAGCTGGCCGCCCGACGCCTCGGCGCCACGGTGCTCGACTTCGACGTGACCACCTCCTCCCAGAGCAAGGGTGAGACCCTGCTCGACACGGTGCTGACGCTGGAGGCCATGCGCTGCGACATCTTCGTCATCCGCACCGGCGACAAGGGCATCCTGGCGCAGGTGGCCGAGCAGGTGGATCCGCGCGTCGCCATCGTCAACGCCGGTGAGGGCAACCTCGCACACCCCACCCAGGGCCTACTGGATGTGATGACCATTCGCCGCCACCACCCGGACATGGCATCGCTAAAGGTGACGATCGTGGGCGACATCCGCCATTCGCGCGTCGCCCGCTCAGCCGTGGATGCGCTGCAGGTGTTGGGCGTCGATGAACTGCGTCTGTGCGGCCCCACCGCGATGCTGCCCGAACCCGATCAGTACGCCGGCTGCACGCGCTACACCGATATCGACCAGGCCATCGCCGGCGCCCACGTGGTGATGGGACTGCGTATTCAGCGCGAGCGCATGCGCAGCGACGAGATGCCGCAGCCCGAGGAATACTTCCGCGACTACGGCCTTACCTCGCAGCGCCTGGCGCAGGCGGATGCGGGGGTGATCGTGATGCACCCGGGGCCGGTGAATCGGGGCCTGGAAATGGAGTCGAGCCTGGTCGAAGACCCCCGTTCCACCGTGCGCCAACAGGTGGCCAACGGCGTGGCCATTCGCATGGCCGTGCTGGAACGGGTATGGAAGACACTGCGCCTGGACCGCGGAGCGGTCCACGTCTAGGCGACTGCTACGGATGCCTACGAGAAGTTGATGCGAGACTCGAGGTTGGAGCGCGAATCGGCGTTGGACAGGGCTTCTTCCAGACCGATGCGGTTCGCCGCGTAAAGATCGTACAGGGCACTATCGAAGTTTTGCATGCCCGACTCACGCCCCTCGGCCAAGGCCTCCTTCACGGCCGTGATATCACCCTTCTTGATGAGTTCGCTCACGTAGGGCGTCACCAGCAACACCTCGACGGCTGCCACCCGCTTCCCATCCCGGCCGATCACCAGGCGCTGGGACACGATGGCCTTCAGGTACTGGGAGAGATCCATCAGCACCTGCGTGTGCTGCTCCGCCGGGAACATGTTGACCACCCGGTCGAGGGTCTCGGCCGCGTTGTTCGCGTGCATCGTGGACACGGCGAGGTGCCCTGTGCCGGCCAGGTCGATGGTCGAGCGCAGGCTGTCCCGATCGCGGATCTCGCCGATCAGCACCACGTCCGGCGCCTCGCGCAGGGCGCTGCGCAGGGCTCGTGAGTAGGACACGGTATCGAGCCCCACCTCACGCTGATTGATGATGCAACTACTGTTCGAGTGCAGGTACTCGATCGGATCCTCGATCGTGAGGATGTGGTCGCTGGCGTTGCGGTTGCGATGGTCGATCATCGCCGCAAGAGTGGTGGACTTACCCGAACCGGTCGACCCCACCATCAACACCAAGCCCCGCTTGAGCATGGCCAGATCGGCGAGCACGTCAGGCATCTTCAACTCGCCCAGCGTGGGCACCCCACCGGTGATGTAGCGCAGGCACATGGCCACGTTGCCACGCTGGTGGAAGACGTTGACGCGGAAGCGCCCCCACTCAGGTTCGCTCACCGCGAAATCGAGTTCCATCTCGCGGCTGAAGCGATCGACCTGGTCGGCGGACATCAGGGAGATGGCCGCCTGGCGAACATTGGCCGGGTTCAGCACCTGCTTGTTCACCGACATGATCTTGCCCTCGATCTTGATCTTGACCGGGGCACCCGCGGTGAGAAAGAGATCGGAGGCCTTGCGCTCAGCCATCAACTTCAGGAGCGGACGCATGTTCATCGGGGCAGCGCCTCCCTGCGTCCACTAACGCCGCGCATCATTCGCCCCTTCCCTCTTGGTGCCCGCCAGCGCCGCGCGCCAAGCCGCTCACCCCCTTCGAATCCGGTTCGAGGATGCGCAGCTTGTCCGCCTCCGCGCTGTCGTTGTCTCGCGCGCGCTGACTCTCGAGCTTGATGCGCAGGCGCAGCTCGTTCTTCGAATCGGCGTTGCGCATCGCCTCCGCCTCGCTCACGAAGCCCGCTTCGTAGAGCATGAAGAGGGACTGATCGAAGGTCATCATGCCGAGACGATTCGACTTGGCCATGACCTCCTTGATCTTGTGGAACTCGCCGCGATGGATGAGATCGGCGATGAGCGGGGAGGTGGTCATGATCTCCATGGCGGCGACGCGGCCGTTGCCCTGCTCGCGGGTGAGCAAGCGCTGGGAGATGAGGGCACGCACGTTCAGGGACAGATCCATGAGCAGCTGCGGCCGGCGCTCTTCGGGGAAGAAGTTCACGATGCGGTCGAGGGCCTGGTTGGCGTTGTTCGCGTGCAAGGTGGCAAGGCACAGGTGGCCGGTCTCGGCGAACTGCACGGCGTACTGCATCGTCTCCTGATCTCGAATCTCACCGATCAGGATCACGTCCGGCGCCTGGCGCAGGGTGTTCTTGAGCGCCGTATGCCAGTTGTCCGTGTCGACACCCACCTCGCGCTGGGTGATCACGCAGCCGTGGTGCGGGTGCACGAACTCGATCGGATCCTCGATCGTGATGATGTGCCCGCGCGTGTGCTGGTTGCGGTGGCCGATCATGGCCGCAAGGCTGGTCGACTTACCCGAGCCGGTGCCGCCCACCACCAACACCAGCCCCCGCTTGGTCATCACGACGTCGCGCAGCTGCGAGGGCAGATCCATTTCTTCGAAGGTGGGGATACGCGTGTTGATCGTACGCACCACGCAGCCCGCGTTGCCCTGCTGAACGAAGGCGCTCACGCGGTAGCGACCGTGCACCTTGTCACCGCCTCGGGTGGCCACATTGGCCAGGGAGATGGCGAAGTTACACTCGTTGGTCGCGTCGAACTCCTTCAGCTGCTTGTCGTTCATCAGCGTGCGCACGACGAGGTTCGCCTGCTCAGGCGTGAGCGGCGATTCGGAGACCGTGCGGATCTTGCCATCGATCTTCAGGGCGGGCGGAAACTCCGCCGTGATGAACATATCTGAGGCGCCGCTGATGATCATCTGGCGCAGCAGATCCTTGACCAGCTTCGAGGCCTGTTCTCTTTCCATCTCTGATCACTCCCCGAAACGCGTCATCCCGGCGTGCGCCGAGCATCTCGCCTAGGTGTTAGAACTGATCTTTCTGGGCCGCCTTCAGGCGCGCCTCATCGCGACTGACCACGCCGCGCTGCACGAGGTCCTGCAGGCACTGATCCAGGGTCTGCATGCCCATGCCCTGGCCGGTCTGGATCGCCGAGTACATCTGGGCGATCTTGCCCTCGCGGATGAGGTTACGAATGGCCGGCGTGCCGATCATGATCTCGTGCGCGGCCACGCGTCCCCCACCGGTCTTCTTCAAGAGCGTCTGGGAGATCACCGCGCGCAGGGACTCGGAGAGCATGGAGCGCACCATGTCCTTCTCGGCCGCGGGGAAGACGTCGACCACGCGGTCGATGGTCTTGGCGGCGGAGCTCGTGTGCAGGGTGCCGAACACCAGGTGCCCCGTCTCGGCGGCGGTGAGCGCGAGGCGGATGGTCTCGAGGTCGCGCATCTCGCCGACCAGGATCACGTCCGGGTCTTCACGCAGCGCCGAGCGAAGTGCCTCGGCGAAACCGTGCGTGTCTCGGTGCACTTCGCGCTGGTTGATAAGGCTGCGCTTGCTCTCGTGCACGAACTCGATCGGATCCTCGATGGTGAGGATGTGGTCCGGCTTGGAGTCATTGATGAAGTCGACCATGGCCGCGAGGGTGGTCGACTTACCAGAGCCCGTAGGCCCGGTCACCAGCACGATGCCGCGCGGGTACATGGAGATCTCCTGGAAGATCCGCGGCGCATCGAGATCCTCGAGCGTGAGGATGCGCGAGGGGATGCTCCGGAACACGGCACCCGAGCCGCGATTCTGGTTGAAGGCGTTTACGCGAAAGCGCGCGACGCCCGGCAGCTCGAAGGAGAAGTCGGTCTCGAAGAACTCTTCGTAGTCCTTACGCTGCTTGTCGTTCATGATGTCGTACACCATGGCGTGCACCTCCTTGTGGGAGAGTGACGGCATGTTGACGCGCTTCATGTCCCCATCCACCCGGATCATCGGCGGCATGCCGCCGGAGAGGTGCAGATCGGACGCGTTGTGCTTGACGGCGAAGTTCAGCAGCTGGGAAATGTCTACAGCCATTGGGTCATCCAGGGGTCGCGGCCAGCGATGAGCCTATGCGCCGGAGCATAGCAGGGCCGTATTGGGCGGTGCTGAAGTATAGCCAAGGGAATGCGGAGCTAACATGACCGAGGTCACAGCGAATCTTGACGCGGTTCACGAGCGGATTCGCACCGCCGCCGAACGCTACGGCCGCGACCCGGCGAGCATCACCCTGATTGCCGTCGCTAAGCGACACCCGCCGCAAGCCGTGCGCGCCCTAGCCGCGGTGGGCCATCGACACATCGCCGAGAGCTACGCCCAGGAGGCGCAGGACAAGCTCGACGCGCTCGGCGATCTCTCCCTGTGCTGGCATTTCATCGGTCGCCTCCAACGCAATAAAACCGCCGCCGTGGCCGAGCGATTCGACTGGGTACATTCGGTGGATCGGGCGGTGATCGCCGATCGCCTCTCCGCCCAGCGACCGGACGACGACCGGCCGCCGCTGCAGGTGTGCTTGCAGGTGGACTTCACGGGCCAGGACGGGCGCAACGGCGTGCCCCCTGAGCAACTCGGCGCCCTCGCCGAACACGTCGCCTCGCTACCTCGCCTCGCCCTGCGCGGACTGATGACCCTGCCCCCCGCCGAGCGGGAGGAAGCGCGCCAGCGTGAGCACTTCCGCCAACTGCACCTGCTGCAACGTCAATTGAATGACACGGGCCACCACCTGGACGTACTGTCCGCCGGCATGTCCGGCGATTTGGAAGCGGCGATCGCCGAGGGCGCCACGCACGTGCGGATCGGCACCGCCATCTTCGGTCCAAGACCCGCTACCTGAGTACTGGCTCGCCCGCCGAGGCGCCGCTATGCTGGGCGCCGCCCAGCGCTGCACCCGCGCACACGAGGAGGCCTGCCCGCATGGCTGCTTTGGTTTTTCTGATCTCCACCGCATTCACCCTGCTCTCGACGGTCTTTATCCTGCGGTTCCTGCTTTACGCTGTGCGCGCCGAGTTTCACAACCCCCTTTCTCAGTTCGTCTATCGGGTCACCAACCCGGTGATCGCGCCCCTGAGAAAGGTGATCCCCAACGTCGGCGGCGTGGAGCTGGCCACGGTGCTCGCCGTGATCGTCATCGAAGCTGTCTCGCTCGTGGTGGTCTTCACCGTGCTGCGCGGGATCACACTGCCCCTCGGTGGCACCCTGCTGGAAGCGGTGCTGCAGGGCGTGCTCGCCACGCTGCGCTGCCTGATCATGATCCTCATCGTGAACGCGCTGCTCAGCTGGGCGCCCGGGATGGCGGGTCACCCGGTGGCGCGCTTACTCGGGCAGATCGCAGATCCCGTCCTGCGACCGATCCGGTCCGTACTACCCGCCATCGCCGGCTTCGACCTGTCTCCGCTGGTGGCGATCATCGCGCTCCAGGCCATCATGATTCAGCTCTCCACGATCCACTTTCTGAGCTGAGAAACGCAGGGTCGAGGTGCCAGCAAATCTGCTAGCCAACAGGGGCGACAGACGCTCTCACGACACCGATCAACGGTCGGAAAACGCCTAATCCTGCTGAAATTCCCGCTTTTCGCTCATCGAACACGCAAAAAACCCTTAAAAAAAGGTGTTTTTCGATGACTTGGGGGAAACCTTGCACTATAGTTACGGCCAATTGCGCTGACCGGGGACCGCCGCATGAGGCGATGGGTAGCTGCCACAACGACAACTGCGCTGCTGCTTGCACTTGCAAGCGGCTGTAGCGACACCGCCGACAGCACCCGCCTCCCCGCTCCTCGCCAAGCACCCGCCACCGCCCTCGGCGCTGACGTCTCATCCCTCGATACGGGTGACTACGTCATCTACTTCAACACCTTCACCACGGACCAGCTCTCCCCGGAGATCGCTCGCAGCTACGGCATCACCCGTGGCCAGCGCCGAGTGCTGGTGAACGTGTCCGTGCTGAAGAAGAACGGGGACGGCCTCGCCACACCGGTGAAGGCTGAGGTGGTCTCGAACGTGGCCAATCTCTCGGCGCAGCGAAAGGACCTCTCCTTTCGCGAGATCGACGAGGGCGGTGAGGCCGTTTACTACATCGCGGAGCTGCCCGTCAGCAGCACCGAAACGTTGATGATCGAACTGGACGTGACGCCGGAAAACGAGACTGCCTCGCAGTATTTGAAGTTCCGGCGCACCTTCAAGTTCTGACCGAATCGCTGCCTCGCCCAGCGACCCGTCAGCCGGAGCGGCAACGGGTCAAGGCGAGTACCCATCGACGCCGGTCGCAGGTGCGTGCCGGCTTGAGTTCAACAAATCACTCCCGAGAGGGAGTCCTGAGGGGGATCCACCCATGGCAACGAAGAAAAAGACCACCACGCGTAGTGCTGCTGCAGCGGCGCCGAAGCCGCCCACCAAGAGCGAGATCCTCGCGCACATCGCCGAGGAAACCGGCATGGCACGCAAGGACGTGAACGCAGTCTTCGAGAGCCTGCAGGGCCTGATGAAGAAGAACCTCGGTCGCCGCGGCCCCGGCATCTTCTCCATGCCCGGCCTGATGAAGATCAAGGTTCAGACCAAGCCGGCCACCAAGGCACGCAAGGGCATCAACCCCTTCACCGGTGAAGAGCAGATGTTCAAGGCCAAGCCGGCTCGCAAGACCGTGAAGATTCAGGCGCTGAAGACTCTGAAGGATATGGTCTGATGTCGCTCGGGCGACCGCCGCGCTAAGGACGGTCGCCCGCGCCGCTCCGGGACGAGGCTAGTGCGCCGCTAGCCCTCGTCCTGGGCGTCCACCACCGCCAGCTTGGCTCGGATGTAGCTGGCGTGGGGCACGTAGAGTAGATCGGCCACCTTGCGCACCAGGTACTCCTCGTACTTGTCCAGGTGACCGTCGGCGAGCGCGACTCGCCACAGCAGTTCCAACACCTTCACCCGCTGTTCATCGTCGAGCGCCTGATTGAGCGCGGCCGTGTAGTCGTACAGGGAAATCGCCCGGTCCGTCTCCCGCTCCGCTTCCTCCAGGAGCGCACGCGCCTCGTCGGCGGGCAGGGCGAAGTGACTCACCAGCGCCTGCTCCACCGTGGCGCGCTCATCTTCGGTCTGGTTGTGGTCGGCACGGGTCATCTCGACCAGCAAGGTGGCGGTGGCCAGCGGCAGGTCCTCACTGGTCAAACGAACATTGTCGCTCGCCGTTGCTTGGTCCAGCCCCAGCAACGATTTGAGCGCCTGGATCATGCTCCACCCTCCGGCGCACCCAGCGCCTCCAGCAGACGGCTGCGCAAAGACACCTGCGCACCGTGGAAAAAGTGACCTACGTCGGCGAACTCCAACACCGTGACCTCGCCTTCCTGCCTGCGCGCCCATTGCAGGGCAGCCTCCGGGCTGACCACGTCGTCCGCCATGCCTTGGGCGAGCACCAGCGGGGCGGCCACGCTGACCTCGGTCATCCCGTAGCGATCCGCCGCGGGCGCGACCAACACGAGCTGTTCCACGCCCGCCTCGTCCGCCGCCGCAGCAGCCATGCAGGCACCAAAGGAGAAGCCCGCAAGCCACAAGGGCAGCCCGGGATAGCGCTCGGCGGCCCACTTGATCACCGCGAGCACGTCCTCGCGCTCGCCCCGGCCGTCGTCGTGCGTACCCGCACTCTCACCGACACCACGGAAGTTGAAGCGCACGGCCGTGCGGCCGAGCAGGTTCATGGTGCGGGCCAGGGTGTAGGCGACCTTGTTGTCCATGGTGCCGCCGTGGAGGGGATGGGGATGGCACACGACGGTGACCCCCAGGGCGTCCGTTTCCGGCGACTCCACCAAGAGTTGCAGGGCCCCGCCGGGGCCTGCGATCGTCAACCGTTCAGCTGTTGTCGATGACATCGATCCTTCACTTCCCTTCGCTCAGTTCTCCGGCGCGTCCGTGGCCGGTGCCGAACTCTCCTCGCGCGGCGACTCGGCCCGCTTGGTCTTCTCCCGCGCGGGGGCGAGATAGACGATGACATCCTCCTCGGCGCCCGGCGCGCTCTCCTTGCCGTCGCGCACGGATAGGGTGCCCTGGGCCTTGCGCACGATCAGCTCCAGCCCGTCCTCGGGCAGATCAGCCTGAAACGCCTCGTAGTCGTAGGTCTTGCTCAGGCGCGAGGACCCGAACTCCCAGCCCCTCGCGTGCAGGCGCCACAGGCGGTCGAAATCGACATCCCCACCAAAGGCCACGCGCCCGCGCAGGGGACGGGCCACGTGTCGCGGATCTTCCTCCTCACGATCCATCGCCAGCTGGAACACGTTGTTGCGCCCGATCGCCGGTGCCATCGCGGTGCACACGAGAGCGTTGTACATGTCGTTGTGGGTGACCGCCAACACCGTACTCACGTGGGCGATCTCGACCGAGTCGACCGCGTGCTCCGACAGGATCTCACCGTAGAAGATCGGTAGCTCAGCCATTCTGGCGCGCTGCAGGCTGCGCCAGGAGTCGTCCGCCATCACCACCCGCACGCCCAGGGCCTGGAGCTTGCTGGCGAGGGCGATGCTCCAGGGCGAGGCACCCACGATGAGCAGGGAACCCACCTCTTTCGAAACCAGCCCGAGGCGACGTGCCAGCCAGCCCACGGTGGCGCCGTGCAGGATCACGGTGGCGAAGATCACCCCGAACACGAGGGCCAGCATGGATTCGGCGTCGGCGTAGCCCGCCGCCTGCAGGCTCGCCGCCATGAGGCCGGCGGTCGCCGCGGCCACGATGCCACGCGGCGCGATCCAGGAGAGGAACAGGCGGTCGCTCATGGTCATGCCCGCCCCGGCCGTGGCCAACATGGTGGCCGCGGGACGGGTCACGAACATGATCGTGAAGACGAGGGCGAGCACACGCCAATCCACGGCCAGCAGCGTTTCGCGGGAGATGTCGGCGCTCAGGAGGATGAACACGACCCCGACCAGGATGACCACGATGTACTCTTTGAAGCGCCGCATGTCTTCGATGCTGGCAAGGCCCATATTGCCGAGCACCACACCGAGCGCGGTCACCCCGAAGAGCCCCGCCTCCTCGTGCAGCCAGTTACCAATTTGGTAAACCACGAACACCGACATGAGCATGACCGGCGCCTTCAGGTACTCGGGCACGCCACCCGCGCGGAACACTCTGCCCACCGCGTAGCCGACGCCGACGCCGAGGCCACCGGCCAACACCGTCTTGCCCAGGGCGAGCGCCAGGCTGCCGACGCCGCCGTGACCGTCCTGGGTGAACAGTTGCAAAGCGAGCACGGCGAGCATCACGCCCACGGGGTCGTTGACGATGCCCTCCCACTTCAAGTACGAAGCCGTGCGCCGGTTGAGACCCGCCTGACGCAGCATGGGCAGGATCACCGTGGGCCCGGTGACGGTCATGATGGCGCCGAACACGGTCGCGACCGGCCAGGACAGGCCACCGATGTAGTGCCCGGCCAGGGCGCCGAACAGCCAGTTCAGGGGCACGCCACGGACAACCAGGCGCCGCACGCCCGGACCGGCGACCCGCAGGTCGCCGATGTGTAGGTGCAAACCGCCTTCGAACAGGATGATCGCCACGCACAAGCCCACGATCGGGTGCAAGGACGCTCCAAACACCTCGTGCGGGTTTAGACTGAGGGTCAAAGGTCCGGCCACCAGGCCAGCCACCGCCAACAGGATGATCGACGGCACTTTGATGCGCCACGCCAGCCACTGGGCCGCCACGGCCAAGGTCAGCACCGCCACGATGTAGGTTCCGATGTCATGCATCGCCTGACGCTCCCCCACCCGCGACAACGGCGCAACGCCGATGACTGATTCGCCTCGCCTGCGAGCGATCTCCCGTGGCCTTCGCCCCCACCTGAGCCAACAGGCGGATCGGGCGATGAATGCCGCCAGGGGCCTGCACGCGCGAATGCTGAGCGCGATCGAACGCAAGCCCGGCGATCTCGACGAACAGCAACGGCTCGAACGCAACGCGATCACCCTCGCCAGCGCGGGGCTGCTCGCCATGTTCTCGCTCTGGTGCAGCCTGCGCGCCGTGCCGGTGATCGAGCGGGACGTCACCGCCCGCGTCGACCGCGTGCTCGCCCGCGAGCTCGCCGACACGTGGGTACAAGCCGACGTGCTCGGACGCGAGGTGCTGCTGTTCGGTATCGCGCCGAGCGACCTCGATCAGGCGCGGATTCGCGAAGCGGTCGGTGAGCTCACCGCGGTCACCCGCGTGCACGACCACCTGGTGGTGGCCGTGCCGCCCGATCAGATCGCTGCCGCCTCGCAAGAGATGGGCGCCACGGCGGCGCCAGGACTGCCGCGCAGCCTGTGGATCGTGTTCGATGGCTCGGAACTCCGCCTGGTGGGGGAAGTGGGTGACGCGCAGACTACCACGGCCCTGGTGCACGACGCGGAGCGCCGCTTCACCGCCGAGGCGGTGACCACGGAGCTGGAACTCACCCCGCGCGCCAGCGAACAATGGCGCCAGGCGGCAGCGGCGGCGATCTCCACCATCGCCCTGCTCGACGTGGCCAACGCGACGCTTCGCCGCGACCGAGAAGGCCGCGCATCGCTGACCCTGACGGGCGCTGCCGCCGACAGCACCACGCTCAGCGCCGTGCGCGAGTCGCTGCGCCAGCGTGCGCCCGCCCAGTTCGCCCTGCGGGTGAACCTGGTCCCGATCTTTCGCGACGGTCGCGTCGATCAGGACGGCTGCCGCAGCGCCTTGGGACTGATGATCGATGGCGGCGAGCTTCGGCCCGACGGCGATTTCTCGGGCCTCGATCGTCGTGCCCGCCTGACGCTAGACCAGGTCCGCGCGCTCGTGCAAAGCTGCGGCGCAGGACTGGTCGTCGCCGCGCCCGACGTCGCGGCCCGGGGCTTTGCCACCTTCGCCGACGACGTGCGCGCCTACCTCATCGAGGCAGGGCTCGGCGCCGAGCTGGTGGCCGTCGCTCGCGTCGCGGGCCAGCGCGACCCGGTGAGGCTGCAGCTCGTGTTCCAACAGACCGAGCAGGAGAATTAGCTTCGTGTTGTACATCATCGGCCAAGTGCTGGTCTGCCTGATGCTGACGGCCGCCCTCGGCGCCCTCGCCGGCTGGCTGGTGCGCGGCTACCACGCGC
This sequence comes from Pseudomonadota bacterium, assembly GCA_039815145.1. Lineage (NCBI taxonomy): Bacteria > Pseudomonadati > Pseudomonadota > Pseudomonadota bacterium. Next base: position 17,371 of record JBCBZW010000024.1, on the reverse strand, counting down.
GGGCAGAACTCTCCTCGATGCAACGTCGACTACATCGCCAGGCAAGAGACCTGAGAGGCCGCGGCGCCACGCCCGGCGACAATGCCCATCCTCGCGCGCAGCAGCAGCTGAGGCACCAGCTGGTACGCTTGCAGGCTCAGGTGGAGCAACGAGACAAGGAGATCGCCCAACTACGCCGCGTGCTCGGCGAGGAGCGTCCCCCCGAAAGTCCCAAGGCAAGTGCCGCGCCCACCGCACCGGTGGCATCGCCGGGGCAGGACGCGAGCGCGCCGCGGGCTGCACCCCAGCGCAAGCCCGGCTGAGGCCCGCTCACTCCTCCAGTGGCACTTCCTCGCCCTCGGGCGTCAGACGGCGCACGCTGAGCTCCACGCTCCCCACCTCGGACCGCACGATGTAGTCGTTCTGCCCGCCGGCGTTGCCCACCACCACCGCGCCCGGAAGGGGGCGACGCATGGGCAGGGCGACCCCGTCGAGGGTGACCCGGGCGTTGCCCGTCCCGGTCATCGCCGAGAGACGCCCGGGGGACGCCGTGAAGACGTCGATCGAGGCATCGCCGTAGGAGACTTCGGCATCGATGCCCGGGCCACGGGTTGATGCCTTGATGGTGCCCACCCCCAGGTGCAGGTCGAGGCGTCCATCCACATCTCGGGCGAACAGGCGACCGGCCGCCATCTCCACCTCGGCGTCGATGCCCGGCGGCAAGGTCACGGTCCATTGCTCGCGCACGAGGGCAGGATCTGTTCCAGGGGGGTAACGCACTTCCAGGAAGAGCCAGCTGCCGCGGTTGTCGACCTCCAGGCTCGCGGCGGCGATCGCGGCACTGGCCTGCGCCCGCCCCGTTTCCACGGCGCCGGGCTGCAGCGCCTCCTCGTTTTCCGTGAGGCGTACGGACACCAGCAACTCCGCCTGCTCGGCAGCGCCCTGCAAGGCCACCACGCCCGTGCCCGCGTGCACGTCGACCGATTCGATGCCACTGACCGAGCGGGTACGCACGAGCGTGCGGCCCTTGGCGTCCGCCGAACTGCTCCAGGCGTCCACGCTTTGCCCCGTAGCCGCGACGCTGGCAGCCAACAGGCTCAGCCCGAGGAGGCAGCCTACGATGGTCTTGGTGCGATACAGCATTGGTCGTCGACCTTCTTTACAGCCTCGCGGCCAGCACTCGTGCCTTCAGGCGCATGTCACTGAATCATCGTCCCTTGATAGCGTGGCACGCAGCTTGCTCTCTGTGTAGATACCGATCGCAGCAAAAGGTGCCCAAGGATTATGGAACGCATCGACGACGAGGCATCTGCCGAGGCGCCCAAGGGCGTTACGCCCACTCCGGAACGACAGCGTCGCGTGCCGGCCTACTTCACGCTCTACCTGCTGAGCGAGCTGATCTCATCCCTACGCTCGCGCTCGAAAACGTAACACCCGAGGACTCAAGCCGACGGTGACAGCGACCAGAGGCGCCGGCCGTATTTGGCGAACCCCCAGGCGTTCGCCAGACGCGGATCGGTGCCCTCGTCCGCCAACACCACCTCTCCCCGCAAAGCAGGCGCCAGCCACGGGGCCAGCAAAGGCCCGCCGCCGCCCGTTAGCAGCATCACGTCCAGATCCCACTCGTCGCGCCAGTGCTTCTCAGCGTACTTGGCGATGACGATGGCCAGATCCTCGTAGGCTTGCTCGGCGATCCGGCGCAGGTCGTAACGAGTGCCGTGGATGCGGATACTGCCCGCCTGCAGCACGGCGGACAGGCGATGCAGATCGACCGCCACCCCGCTCGCCTCTTGCAGCCGGTCGGCGATGACGCGATAGGCTCGCGCGAGGCCGTTCGGTGCCGTAGCGCTCGCGCGACGGGAATAGTCACCGCGGTGCGCGACCGCGAAGCCGGTAGCGTGCAGCCCGACGTCGATCACCCCGATCTTCTTGTCGAAAATCTCCTGCTCGACCACCTGGCCGTCATCGCCCAGCATCAGGTGCAGCGCCGACCCCAACGGCTGCGGTAGCACGCACACCTCGCTCACCGTAACCTTGACCCGTTTGCTCCCGCCGCCGCGCTCGTAGAGGTCCACCTGGTGTTGACCGGTGAGCATATCCGTCAGGCGTTCGCGGTGGTCAGCGAACTGCGCCATCGGCAGGCCCACGACCACGCCGAGCTCCTCCACGTCGCGGCCGAGCAACCAGGCCAGGCTGGCCGGCGCCAGGGACGGGGCGAACTCGTCGAAGAACTCCCCCGCCTCCAGGGTGGCTTTGGGGCTGTCGCACTCGCGCTCGGCGAGGTCGCCGAGGTAGTAGCGCTTGCCGCTGTCCGCCAAGGCGAACTCGCGATGGCGGTCGCTCGCGTCGGTCAGCGCCAGATCGTCGCTGAGGGGTCGCTCGCTGGCGGTGCCGATCACCGACTTGAACACGTCCGACCGCGTTCCGGACACCGCCTTGGTGTACCCGCACCCCAAGTCCAATCCGACTATTTCCATCGAGGCACCGATTGCAGGCAGGAAGCAGCGGCGATCGACTGCACGTTTCGATCGTTCAAGAAGACGAGGGCAGGTGTTGCGACAGGTACTCGCTGATGACGCGGTGCTCGTCGGCGAGGCCGCGCGAGGTGTTCTCAGCGACGAATTCCATCAGCTTGCCGCCCACCAGCGGCACGGCGCAGGTCACCTCCATGTGCACTTCGTTGACGCAGGTGGTGCCGTCCGGCCGCAACATCATGCTGCCGGTCAGATCCACGGGCACGCCGGCCGCCGTGATCTTCAGTTCGTTGAAGTACTCATCGCCCGCACGCTCCCAACGCTCGCTCTGGTGGATCTTGTTCCAGGCACCGAGAAAGTTCTTTAGCACACCGGGCACGCCCTCCAGAGGCACTTCGCGCTCGGTGACGATGACGTAGCTATCCTCCCCGCGCTGCTCGTCGAGCAATTCGATGTTGCGCGCCCCCACGGCGGTGAACTTGGCGCGGTAGAAGTCGGCGCTCATGAACTGCGCGATCACCTGATCGAGCGGATAGGAGTAGGGATGGACAGCGCTGACTTCCATGCAGAGGCTCCGGTGGGGCAGCGCTCAGCCGAGGCGGGCTGCCAGGATGAATGAATGGCGTGAGCGCGAAGCTTACCGCGAGCCAGGCGGCAAATGGGTACGCAAGAACGCGTCTGATCGATCGGCGATCGGCGCCGCCGCAGACGCCATGTGCAGGTGGTGATGACCTGGCAACGCCTCCCGCGTAAGCGCGGGATGGGCCTCGAGGCGTGCCGCATAGCGCCCTGCCGGCAAGCTGTGCAACACCCCCTGATCGGCTTCGAACAGCAGCGTAGGCACGGCCATCGCTCGCAAGAAGGCCAGCACCGTGTCCTCGGTCAGACGACTCAGGGAGGGGCGACTCAAGCGCGGGTCTGCGCGCCAGGTCACCTTGCCCTCGGCGGTGGCCTGCGTGCCGCGGGCACAGAGCATTCTCGCGGCGTCGCGGTCGATCCGGATCCGCGAGCTGGCCCGAACGGCGGACGCTTCCTCGAGGTCGCGCATCTCCCGCGCACGCGAGGGGGCGCGCGAGCGCTCGGCCAAGGCTGTGGCCGCGAGCGATGGCCCCTTCCCCGGCGCCATCGAGACGGGGCCGAGGCCGTCGATGAGCAGCGCGCCGAGAAGACGCTCCGGCCGCGCACCGCCCAGCAACGTGGCGATGCCCGCACCCAGCGAGTGGCCGAGGATCACGAAACGCGACCAGCTGAGCGCGTCGGCAGCGGCGAGCACGTCGGCCACGTAATCCATGATGAAGTACCCGGCGCCCGGCGCCCGCCAGCCGGATCTGCCGTGACCCGCGAGATCCAGCGCGAACAGCTCACTGCAGGCGCACTCGCCACGGGCGAGCCAGGCAGGGGCGAGGCGATCGAAGCTCGCCGCGTTGTCTTGGAACCCGTGCACAGCGAGCACTGGCACAGCATCCGCCGCCGGCGCCGGCGGCGACCACAAGCGCCCAGCCAAGTAGAGGCCAGGCGTGGCTAGGCGAAGCTCCCTTGGCTGCACCGAGTTGCGGCGACTGCGCCTAGCGCAGCAGGAGAATGCCGAACAGACCGCCCGTGCCGGCGGCCACGGCGATCCATGCCAGCGCACCGGCCAGGTAGCTCCTGGCCGGTGTGAGCAAACGCATCACGAGCACCGTCACCAGCGGCAGAGCGAAGGCGAGCAAGCCCGCCAACACGTACTGGCCCACGGCATTGGTGGTCGCCCCCTGTTCCACCTGGAAGATCAGGAAGCACGCCGCGGCGAGGGCGGAACACCCTGCCGCGATGAGAAACAGAGAGAACTTCATCGTGTGCGATGCCGCCGGTCTTGTCGCGAACTGCTAGTGCGTGACAACGCGCGGCAGATCTTTGGCCTGATCGATCCAGCCCGCCACCGTGTCGGCGCTGGGCAGCTGGCGAACAGCCTTCTTCTCTTCGTTCACTTCGGCCATCTTGGCGTGCAGGTTGGCCGCGTTGCGCTGTGCCAGCTCCGGCACGGTGTCGACGCCGGCCAGCTCGAGCAGATCCGCGTACTCCTCGCCGATGCCCTTCACGCGCGCCAGGTCGGCACGGTTGACCCACTTCAGCACGAGCTTCTCGCTGATGTCGCACTGGGTGGAGATCTTCTTGCGACCGGCCTTGGTGCAGCCCGCCTCGAGCAGCTTCTCGATGGTGCTGATGCCGTCTGCGGACAGTTTCTCCGCGTACGTCGCGCCAATCCCCTCGATCTCGGTAAGCTTGGTCATGCTTTTCCCCCGTATTGTTGTTTCCTAGGCGGCAGAACCTTCGATCAGGTCTGCCAACGCCAAGACTATCAAGGGAAATCCAGTACTTCGAATCGATTCGTATGATCGCCGCGGGCATGGCGCAAGATTGCGTCTACAATCAGGCGTTCATTCCAAATCACGACATCGTCAACAAGTGTTTCGAGGGCTTTTGGGAACGTTTGCGCCCCGGAAGCGCGCAACGCGATGATCGGTCGACGGTGGCGCCGCGCCAACGCGATCTGCAACTCGATCAGCGGTGCGTTCTCCTCCCACACGGGCACCAGCACGATCAATATCTCGGCCGCCTCGATCTGCGTGCCGAGGCGCTGCTCGACATCGAGTCGCGACGTCGGCGGTTCGGCCAGCGGCTTGCTCAGGTTGCTGTAGAAGAAACTGTCTACCTCACCGATGTACTCGAAGAATCGGTGATAGTCATCGTGTTCTGACCAGGTATGACTGACACAAATCCTGATCGGGTCTGACTCGCTCACGGTGCCTCCACAACCGACGCCTGCTTCCTTCGACTGCCAGTGTAGCGCGCTGCTTGCGGTGCCGTCGGAGTCCGCTCGGCGGGCCGTCCAGCCATGCAACATATCGGTGTGACATACGTGATTCGTGTCACAGCGCCCAAGGCCCCCGCGGCGTACGGTCGAAAGCGTCGGTCACCTCACGACGACACGGCTTGTGCGCGCTTCTACATCGCCTTGACACCCGCGGCGATGTGTAGCATCAAGAGTGTTATCCAAGGTGACGTTCGAGCGCCAACCATGGAACTAGGTTTACCTGGAAGGCGTCTCAGCCATAAGGGCGACCTTAGGAGCGGCGCTTCGTTTCACCCTCGCCTTCAAAAACCCATGTACCCGCATCGATCGGTTCGCGAGCGCGCTTAATGAGCCAGCTGCCCAACGATCGAACCGGCGAGTCACGTCTTCGTGCTAGAGAGGTAAGGTCCTGATGGACATTTTCGAGCGGCATCAGCAGCGGTACAAGGGCACGGAGGAGGAGGTGATCAGCCTCCAGGATTACCTCCAACTGTGTAAGCAGGAACCCGCCACCTACGCCAACGCCGCCGAGCGCCTGTTGATGGCGATCGGTGAGCCGGAGACGGTCGATACGCGTGATGATCCACGCCTATCACGCATCTTCCAAAACAAGATGCTGCGCGTCTACCCGGCGTTTCAGGACTTCTTCGGCATGGAGGAGACCATCGAACAGATCGTCTCTTACCTCAAGCACGCCGCCCAAGGCCTCGAAGAACGCAAGCAGATTCTCTACCTCTTGGGCCCCGTGGGCGGCGGCAAGTCGTCCCTCGCCGAGAAGCTCAAACAACTGATCGAACACATGCCCATCTACGCGCTGGAGGGCTCACCGGTAAACGAGTCGCCGCTCGGGCTGTTCGACCCGACCGAAGACGCCGACATCCTGGAAGAGGATTACGGCATCCCGCGTCGTTACCTCAACACCATCATGTCGCCCTGGGCCGTGAAGCGCTTACAGGAGTTCAATGGCGACGTCACCCGCTTCCGCGTGGTGAAGCGCTACCCCTCGCGCCTGGCACAGATCGGCGTTGCCAAGACCGAACCGGGCGATGAGAACAATCAAGATATCTCTTCGCTGGTCGGCAAGGTCGACATCCGCAAGCTCGAGAACTTCGCCCAACACGACCCGGATGCCTACAGCTTCTCCGGCGGCCTCTGCCTCGCCAACCAAGGCGTGATGGAGTTCGTCGAGATGTTCAAGGCACCTATCAAGGTGCTTCACCCCCTGCTCACCGCCACGCAGGAGGGCAACTACAACGGCACCGAAGGCATGGGTGCGATCCCCTTCGAGGGGTTGATCCTCGCCCACTCCAACGAATCGGAGTGGCAGGCCTTCAAGTCCAACCGCAACAACGAGGCGTTCCTCGATCGCGTGTACATCGTGAAGGTGCCGTACTGCCTGCGCGTGTCCGACGAGGTGAAGATCTACAACAAGCTGCTCGAGGGCAGCAGCCTCAGCGAAGCGCCCTGCGCGCCGGACACGCTGGAGATGCTGTCGCAGTTCTCCGTGCTGTCGCGGGTGAAAGAGCCCGAAAACTCGAGTGTCTTCTCCAAGATGCGCGTGTACGACGGCGAGAACCTGAAGGACACCGACCCCAAGGCCAAGTCCATCCGCGAGTACCAGGACTACGCCGGCGTCGACGAAGGCATGGCCGGGCTGTCCACCCGCTTCGCCTTCAAGATCCTCTCCCGCGTGTTCAACTTCGATCACAGCGAGGTGGCGGCTAACCCCGTGCACCTGCTCTACGTGCTGGAGCAGCAGATCCTGCGCGAGCAGTTTCCGCCCGAAGTGGAGGAGCGCTACCTCGGCTTCATCAAGAACTACCTGCAGCCGAACTACGCCAAGTTCATCGGCGAGGAACTGCAGAAGGCCTACCTCGAGTCCTACGCCGAGTACGGCCAGAACCTCTTCGATCGCTACGTGACCTACGCCGACTTCTGGCTGCAGGACCAGCACTACCGCGATCCGGACACCGGTGAGCTGCTCGATCGCGCCGCCCTCAACGAGGAGCTGGAGAAGATCGAGAAGCCCGCTGGCATCTCAAATCCCAAAGACTTCCGCAACGAGGTGGTCAACTTCGTGCTGCGCGCTCGCGCCAAGCACTCGGGCAAGAACCCGAAGTGGACCAGCTACGAGAAGCTGCGCATCGTCATCGAGAAGAAGATGTTCTCGAAGACCGAAGACCTCCTGCCGGTGATCTCCTTCAACGCCAAGGCGTCGGACGAGGATCAGAAGAAGCACCAGGACTTCGTGGACCGCATGGTCGAGAAGGGCTACACGCCGAAGCAAGTGCGTCTGCTCAGCGAGTGGTATCTGCGCGTTCGAAAGACCAGCTAGGGAAGCGCTTTAGTGTCACTGATCGTCGACAGGCGGGCCGATGCGAAGAAGAAGAGCATCGTCAATCGCCAGCGCTTCCTGCAGCGCTTCAAGCATCAGCTGAAGAAGGCCGTGAACGACGCGGCCTCCGGTCGCAGCATCACGGAGATCAACAAGGGCGAGAAGGTCACCATTCCCGCCCGCGACATCTCCGAGCCGCAGTTCACGATCGGCGACGGCGGCCGTCGCGATATGGTGCACCCGGGCAACAAGGAGTTCATCACCGGTGATCGCGTGCAGCGGCCGAAGGGCGGCAAGGGCGGTCGCGGCGGCAAGGCGAGCAAGGACGGCCAGGGCGAGGATGACTTCGCCTTCGAGCTGAGTCGCCAGGAGTTCCTCGACTTCATGTTCGAAGATCTCGAGCTACCCCACCTGGTCAAGAAAGAACTCACCCGCCTGCCCGACTACAAGACTGTGCGTGCCGGCTACACGCTGGACGGCATGCCCACCAACATCAACGTCGTACGCTCCCTGCGCGGCTCCCTCGCGCGGCGCATCGCCATGGGCGGTCCGCTCCGTGGCCAGCTAAAGACCTTGGAAGCCGAGTTCGAGGCCCTGAGCGACGACGAAAAGGAAGGTGACCGCGGCCAGGAGCTGGAAGAGGAGATGCGCTCCCTGCGTACGCGCCTGCGCGCCATCCCCTTCCTGGACACGGTGGACCTGCGCTACAACCACCGCATCAAGCAGCCGCAGCCGAGCACCCAGGCCGTGATGTTCTGCCTGATGGACGTGTCCGGCTCCATGACCCAGGAGCGCAAGGACCTCGCCAAGCAGTTCTTCATCCTCCTGTACCTCTTCCTGCAGCGTAACTACGAGCGCATCGACGTGGTGTTCATCCGCCACCACACGGTGGCCATCGAGGTGGAGGAGGACGAGTTCTTCCACTCGCGCGAGACCGGCGGCACCGTCGTCTCCAGCGCCCTGAACCTCACGCGCGACATCATTCGCGATCGCTACCCCTCCAACGCGTGGAACATCTACTGCGCCCAGGCCTCCGACGGCGACAACTGGCCCGACGACTCGCCCGGCTGCCGCGCCATCCTGAGCGAGGAGCTACTGCCCCTGATGCAGTACTTCGCCTACATCGAGATCACCCCCGCAAGTCATCAGCGCTTGTGGCAGGAGTATGAGATCGTGAAGGAAGCACATCCCAACTTCGCCATGCAGCAGATCGACGGCGCCAACGACATCTACCCGGTGTTTCGCAAGCTCTTCGCCCGTCAACTCAGCTCATGACCCATCGGATCATCTCGGAAGATTCCGACTGGACCTTCCCGCTCATCGAGAAGTACGACCACGTGATCGCCGAGCTGGCGGCGGAGTACGGCCTCGATACGTACCCCAACCAGCTCGAGATCATCACCGCCGAACAGATGATGGACGCCTACTCCTCCGTAGGCATGCCCATCAACTACCACCACTGGAGCTTCGGCAAGCAGTTCCTGAACGTGGAGAAGGCCTACCGTCGCGGCTTCATGGGCCTCGCCTACGAGATCGTGATCAACTCCAACCCCTGCATCGCGTACCTCATGGAGGAGAACACGCTGCCCATGCAGGCGCTGGTGATCGCCCACGCGTGCTACGGCCACAACTCCTTCTTCAAGGGCAACTACCTCTTCCGCGCGTGGACCAACGCGGACGCGATCATCGACTACCTCGAGTTCGCCCGTAACTTCATCCACGAATGCGAGGAGCGCCACGGCCAGGAAGCCGTAGAGCTGCTCCTCGACTCCTGCCACGCCCTCATGAACCAGGGCGTCGACCGCTACAAGCGCCCCTCGCCGCTATCCCTGCAGGAGGAGCGCGCGCGTCAACGTGATCGCGAAGACTACCTGCAGCGCCAGGTGAACGAGCTGTGGCGCACCATCCCCCAGTACGCCAACCAGGGCAGCGCCGCGAACGATCAGAAGCACCAGCGCTTCCCCGCCGAGCCGCAGGAGAATCTGCTCTACTTCATCGAGAAGAACGCGCCGCTACTGGAACCCTGGCAGCGCGAGGTGGTGCGCATCGTGCGCAAGGTGGCGCAATACTTCTATCCCCAGCGCCAAACCCAGGTGATGAACGAAGGCTGGGCCACCTTCTGGCACTACACGCTGCTCAATCGCCTCTACGACGAGGGTTACTGCAGCGACGGCTTCATGATCGAGTTCCTGCAGTCGCACACCAATGTGGTCTACCAGCCGAGCTTCGACAGCCAACACTACTCAGGTCTCAACCCCTACACGCTCGGCTTCTCGATCTTCACCGACCTGAAGCGCATGTGCGAAGACCCGACGGACGAGGACCGCTACTGGTTCCCGGACATCGCCGGCAGCGACTGGCTGCCCACCCTCGACTTCGCCATGCGTAACTTCAAGGACGAGAGCTTCATCGCCCAGTACCTGAGCCCAAAGGTGATGCGCGAGCTGCGCCTGTTCGACGTGCTCGACGACGAGAGCGAGGAGACCCTGGAGATCGCCGCCATCCACGACGAGGCGGGCTATCGACGCTTACGCACGGCGCTGGCGGACAACTACAACCTGCACAGCCGCGAGCCGAACATACAGGTGTATGAGGTGAACCACCGGGGCGATCGCAGCCTCACGGTGCGTCACCAGCAGTACAACGATCGGCCGCTCAACAAGGAAGCTGCGCTGGAGGTCACCCGTCACCTACGCCGCCTGTGGGGCTTCCGCGTGCGCGTGGATACGGTGGGATCTAGCGGCAAGGCTGAGACGATCGCCGAGATCTGACGAGGCGTCGCCTGCCGCCTATGAGCATTGCGCAACGCCTCCTGATCATCGTTCTGCTCACCGTCGCTGAAGTCAGCGTCACCGTCTGGGCCGCGCTTGGCATCGCCAAGGGCGCCACCTACCACCAGCTCAACTCCCTGCACCTGAAGTACAACGCCCAGTTCTCCGACCAGCTGGCCGATATGCCACCCAACGGCGGCCTGGCGCTCGACGCCCTGCGCACCACCATCAACCTGATCCGCGAACAGCCCATCGCCTGCATCGAGAAGGCGGGTGCCCTCGATCGCGTCATCATGCGTCTGATCGATACGATTCGCGCGCTGGAGCTTTGCGAGAAGGACATCGCGGACGCAGACGCCGCCCTGGCCGCCATCGACCGCTACGAGGCCGGCACCCTGCCCCAGGCCGAGCTCGAGAGCGCCCTGCGCTTTGCGCGCGATGAGTTCATCGCCAACTCATCGGCCTTCGAAGAACCCGTGACCAACACCGTGCAGTTCACCCTGCGCACGCTGATCCCCCTGATCCTGTTCATCTCCCTGTTCAACATCGCGCTGATCACCTACCTCTCGCGCACCATCTCCGGCTCCATCGCTCGGGCCATCGGCCTGCTGAAGTCGGACTCGCACCGTGAGCGCTCCGCCGGCGAACTCGGCAGCCGGCTGTCGACGGAGCTGCGCGAACTGCTCCGGGTGGCCGAGGCACGGCTGGAGCAGGACCTCCTCAACATCAACACCAACGAGCGGCTGCGCGCGCTGATCCATAGCAAGACCGCCGCCCTGCAAGACGCAAACGATGAGCTCGAGCAGTTCGCTTATCGCAGCTCCCACGACCTCAAGGCTCCGCTCACGCGCACGCGACGCCTGATCAAGTTCATCCTCGATGATCTGAAGCGAGGAGAGACCCAGGAGGCGCAGGAAAACCTTCGGGCCATCGACGACCAGATGGCCTCGCTCGAAGCGCTGGTGGAAGATCTCATCTCCCTGGCCAAGACCGATCTGGTCGATTCACCCAGCGACCGGTTCGCCGTCAGCGAACTCCTCGATGAGATTGCCGAGGAGCTCACCCCCCTCGCCGACGAGAGCGGTGTGCGCATGACTGCGAGCGTCCCGCCTGCGGACCAGATCACAACGCAACGCATACGCCTCGCCCAGGTGTTGAACAACTTGTTGTCCAACAGCTATAAGTACGCCGACGCGAGCAAGACGGATCGGTGGGTACACGTCGACGTCGCCGAACGCGACCGCGATTGGCAGATCGTCGTAGAGGACAACGGTCTCGGCGTGCCTGCCGAGCATCAACCCAAGCTCTTTACCCGCTTCAAGCGCTTCCACCCGACCGTCGGCACAGGCTCTGGCCTCGGGCTCGCCATCGTGAAGCGGCATGTCGATCGGATGCACGGCGAGATCCGTTACGAGGCGCCCGCCAAGGAGAGCGGGGCGCGCTTCGTGCTCAACCTACCCAAGGCCCTGCAGGGGTGAACGACCAAATGACCAAAGTGCCCGTGCTCATCGTGGATGACGACCAGATCGACCGCTACCTGCTGAAGCGCGAACTCGAGAGCCTGGCGTCCGTCGACCTCGCCATCCACGAGGCCAAGAACGGCGCCGACGCCGTGGTGTTCTTCGAGCAGTACGAGGAGAACAAGCGTAAGTTCGGCGACGACTTCCCGCCCCTCAAGATCTTCCTCGACATCAACATGCCGCTCCTCGACGGCTTTGGCTTTCTCGAAGCCTTCACCGAGCTGCGCACCCGCCACGACCTCGGCGCCACGACCGTGATGATGATCACCACCTCAGGGCACCAACGCGACATGCTCCGCTCCAAGGCCTACGACTTCGTGGGGGGTTACCTGATGAAGGGCGACTACAGCATCCAGGAGCTGGAGGCCGCCGTCACCGCCGCCTAGCAGGCTCGCGCCCACGGGCGAGCGCGGCACAGGTCGCCGGTCAGCAGGGCGCAGTCGTCGACGGAAGTCAGCCACCGGTCTACGAACGACTCGGCTCCCGAGGCCGAGCCCGATAGTGCCAGCTCCCTATCATCCAGGACGGATTACCCGGAGCTTTGCATGCACCTTGTGACTACCTTCGCCGCCAGCCTACTCCTGGCACTCACCGGCACCGCACTCGCGGCAGCCGCAGACATCGATGACCCCAAGACGAAGCAGGAAGTCGACGCGTTCTTCGACGGCTACCTCGCCGTCTACAACCGTCGCTTCGGCCATCCCGAACGCAGCACCCAGTTCCGCGAGGAACTCAGCCAGCAGGTGCTGATGCCATTCCTGCAATCGCCGCCCATGAGCACGCCGCGTGTGCCCGAGACCGTCGAGTCCTTCACCGCCGGCTTCGAGGGCTTCGTGACCATGCTCGAGGGTAAGGGCGTCGAGCGCCTCGAGTGGGTGAGCCGCGAGTTCCAGGTGCTAAGCGACAACAAGGTGCTCGCCAACAACGTTGGCGTCGGCTTCACCGAGGGCGGTGAGATCGCCTACGAAACCGCGTCTCTCTACCTGCTGTACCGCACCGAGGAGGGTTGGAGGATCGTGATGTTCAGCCCCTACGATCGGGACAAGTTGCTGCGCCTCGAACGCTCTTAGGGGGCACCCACTCCCCGGGCACACACCCCTCCCGCCACCAGGAGCCCGCCGGTGCATCCGGTGGGCTCGCCCGCTCCGTATACCCATCAGGATCCAACGAAGCGCACAATACGAGTGTGTCCCGCAGACGGAGCGGACCGTGAATACAGCAACGGACATGACCCCGAGCAGCGCCTCCGGCGCCGCGAGCACCACCCCGGTGGCCACGCTGAACGACCTGCTCGCCGGCATCGCCAGCGGCAGCGAGAAGGCCATGGGCGAGTTCTACGAACGCACCGTGGACCGGGCCCACGCCGTGGCACGCACCATCCTGCCCGTTGTCGAGGACGCCGAGGAGGCCATGATGGAGGCCTACCTGCAGGTGTGGCGCAACGTCGATCGCTACGATGCCGACCGCGCTAACCCTATGACTTGGTTGATGTTAATGGTCCGCTGCCGGGCGCTGGACCTGCTCCGACGACGCCGCCGCGAGAGCGAACGGCAGATCCTCATGGACGCCCCCCCCGAGGTGCCCGATGAGCACGACGCGCCTGAGCGCCTGCTCAACGCCTTCGACGAGCAGAGCGCCGTGGCCGAGGCCATCCGCCAACTCACCCCCGCCCAACGCGAGGTGGTGAGCCTGAGCTTCTTTAGAGATCTGAGCCACACGGAGATCGCCGAGACCCTCGACATGCCCCTCGGCACCGTGAAATCCCATTCCCGTCGCGCCATGCGAGCGATGCGCTCGCACCTGGCCACCCATGACCCCGCGCGCACGGAGGCCTGAACGATGAACCACAACGACCACAGCAACAACGACCCACGAACAACACCCGAGACCCACGACGATCAACCGCCCCTCGATGAGATGCTGGACGCCGTAAATCAACACCCGATGCCGCTGGAGCGCCGCCAGGCCTTCAAGCGTCGCCTGATGGAGCAGATCAACAAGTCACCGGATTTGTTCATCGTCCGCCGCGAAGAGGGCGAGTGGCAGGACTTCGCACCCGGGATCGAGATCAAGCTGCTGCACAAGGATGCGGATACGGGGGCGGAGACGACCCTGTGGCGGGTGCAGCCTGGTACCGAGGTGGACGCGCACGCGCATGAGATGGATGAGGAGTGTTTGGTGTTGGAGGGGGATCTGGAGATTGGTGGGGAGTTGTTGGTGGCTGGGGATTACCTGCTGGGGAAGCGGGGGGTGGATCATCCGGTGGTGATGTCGCCTAGTGGGGCGTTGTTGTTGTTGCGGTCGCAGCCTTACTTGGGGGGTTAGGAGTTCGTTCTGATTCCCCACCACCGGGGCGTGAAGGTCGTCCCAACATGAAAAAGGTGAAAATCCGATGCTGGGAGATCACGGTGCCTCGGTGCGGAGACTGTGACGAAACGTCGGTATTCGTCACCTACGCCGAAGGTGACTACGGGTACGAATTGCTCTCGTGTCTCGAATGCGGAGAGATCTACGCCGTCGATGTTGCTTGGGAAGCGTATCTTGGCCCACCGCTAGAGGAAGCCCTTCGGAATACCGCCTGCGCTTCGTGCGGATGCTCACTCGCGAAGAGTAGTGCCGAGTATCCAGCCAAGTTTCTTTGTTCGAACGGAGTCGTTTCTAGCTTCGAGCGACCTTCGGAAGAGCCGGCGGTTGACACATCGCAGGTGAGAGAGATCTACGGGATCTACGGTTGAGCTCACATCCCACTCGGGGGTAGTGATTGCCGGTCGAGGCAGGCAGAGAATCACTGCAGCGGCGGTTGCCCATTGAGCTATCAGCGCTAGCACTCCGGCGGTGTAAGGATTTCTGTGTCTGAGCCGATCCTCAGTCTCATTCCTCAACGATAAATCGATCACCGAACTGGATTGCCAGCTGCGCTTTCGCAGGATGCCACTCCTTCGGTGCCCGTTTCCACTTCGACTCGATGCGCTTGAGCGCGAGGTAGATCAGCTTCGTGGCCGCTGTGTCGTTGGGGAAGTGGCCCTGGTTCCTGATCGCCTTTCTCACGCTGCTGTTGAGCGACTCGATGGCGTTCGTGGTGTAGACAATCTTGCGCACCTCCGAGGAGAAGGCGAAGAAGGGATCACTTCTTCCCAGCGCCGCCTCCAGGCTCTGAACGAGGGCCGGGCACTTCTGGCCCCATTCGCCTTGCTCGAAGGTACCCAGGGCCTCTGCGGCGGCCTCAGCGCTTGGGGCTGAGTAGACCGATCTCAGCGCTGCCGCGACCTGCTTGCGCTCCTTCCACGAAGCGAACTGCATTGAGTAGCGGATTAGATGCACGATGCAGGTCTGGACAACCGTCTAAGGGAACACGCCCGTGATGGCGTCAGGAAAGCCTTTCAGCCCATCGACGATGGCGATGAGAATACCCTGGGTACCACGGCCTCGCAGTTCGGTCATCACGCGCATCCAGAACTTCGCGCCTTCAGTCTGCTCGATCCACATGCCTAAGCACACGTCAACGCACACAGCGCAACCTAGCACGCTCTAGCGCCAGCTCAAGGAAACACTCCTTCTCCTCCTCGAACACGGATACTCTAATCCCGGGAAATAGCTCATTTCCTGCACCGATCTCACAATCAAACTCAACTTCATCGCCGACGTCCGTATCCCTCCAAGCGTCACTAAGCTCCGGAGTTGTTCCAACGAAAACTTGCTCGGCGATGTAAGTGACATCCCCACGGACAGGTAGCCGCACGCTCGGCATTCTCAGGGAAATACCGGGAGCGTACTGAGCTGACAGCTGCATCTCCGCGATGACCCCAAACCAACGGACTGTCTTTCCGCCGAACCTACTAGATAGTCCGGCGTCGTCTTCCCCAGAATTGAATCTACTCGCAACTTCTCTCGCGAAGGCATCCCAGGATGTCTTCCATCGATCATCCATAACTCATCCCCTAACCGATTGGACCAAACGTGCCCCGCTGGATCGCCCGCCTAAGTGTATCCGCCGTTTGCTGCAAACGGACCGCAGACTGACGAGCACTTAGTCCAGCGGGAATTCTGGCGAGCTCCTGCAATACCACTTGATTGTAGATCGGGTGCCCGCCAACGTGCTCCGCAGCGTTGAGTAAGATCCCGTTGTTCGCACCGTTGATGTTAAACCCTCCCTGGGCGGCCTTCTGAAGCAACCCGGGAAACCGACTAATTGCCTCCAATGGCACAAGGTGATGCGCTACCTGTCCTGAGCCTGGCGTGCTCCCTAGCGACTCCCGCAACAGCGCCCTCTGGGCTTCTACGGGAAGTCCCAGATCACTTACCAATCGTCGCACGGATCCTCGTGGCAAGCGAAGGGCGAAACGCCCCCCTGCAAGACCACCTCCCAATACCCCGAAAGTGACCCCTCCGACCTCTAGGGATTGCCCGACGGTGGCAGTCTCCTTGGTGAAGAATGCCACGAAGGAATCCCGAATACGTTCTGCTCCACCGTGGGTAAGATCGTAGACCAAGGCACCGCTCGCCACAGTAACCACCCCAACTGCGCACACAACGCTCGACACGCATGCAGTGACAACGCCCGTTTTAGCCAGGAGGAGACCTATTCCGACCACACTTGCCCCACCCAGCGCGGCCACTCCGATTCGCCCCGGCACCCCCAGCGGGCGATCGAAAAAGCCAGTCTCAGTCGTGTAAAGATCCGAAACGAGAGCAGCGCTAGCAGGTCCGGCAGCAAACTGAATCTCGTCAGCGCGCCCAACACCGACAAAGTACTCCTCAAGAGCGACTCGACGTTCCGTTCCAAGCGCGAGCTCTTGAATGAGGGCGAACGTGGTCTCGCTACCCGAGAGAACGGATATATTGACTGGAGGACCTCCAGCACCAGCCCCATCCAACGCCAACCCCGTAGGATCGGTGTACGTCAGCGGGCTGTTCTCCACGTACGAGTACGCATTGTGCGAGCGACTATCCAGCACATCCCGCATCAACGGATCCACGCTCATGAAGCGCGCTACTACGGGGTCGTACGTACGTGCATTCATCTGCACCAGCCCCGCAAGATCTCGTTGCTGATGCCCCGTGAAACCGGGGAGATCTTCGTCTTCCTGACCGAAGAGCAGGCTATCGTTCGCGTCAGCGTTGCCGTTCAGAAGCCGCCGCTTGCCGAACGCGTCGAAGCGCACTTCGGCATCTAGATTTCCCGCCGCATCCGTCGTCGTGACGACGCTACCCAGTAAATCGTAGTGGTAGTACGTCACCTCGCCGGTGGCGGAGTCAGCCGCACCGATCACCACCCCTTCGACCGGGATTCGGTAGACGTGTGTGCCGCTGTCGGACAGGTAGGTCGTCAGGCCGTCGGTGTAGTACCAATGCCCTGACACGCCAGGCTCATCCGCAGCGTCTTGTGTCACCTGGAGTGGCTCGAGATCGGCGTTGTAGCCGAACGTCGTCACGTCTGCATCGCGGGTGATCTGACTAGG